>JAFXSU010000097.1 GCA_017525435.1 Victivallales bacterium | reverse complement strand
GATTCACCATTCTGTTCCTGCTCGCATGGGCTGTTTATGCCAGCCTTTGCGGGCAGGAAGTCCTGCAAAGGGGAAATGCGCTTTCGACGATTCCGCTGACAACCAGCTATGACAGCGGGGAATATTATGATCCCTGTCCAATACGGCTGTTCTCAGATGATGATTATGGACTCCTTGCCTTGTGCCAATTTCTAGGCACGGACAGGGGAATGCAAATCAGCGACCCGTTTCGACTGCTGCCGGAGGGGAAACACGGGCTGTTCATCGGCATCGCCACCCCAGGGCAGGAAGTTTCCTTCCGGCGCGAGGAAGTGGAATATTTTGCGGGAAAAGGCAATGTAGTCATTTTGCTGACGAGCAGCGATGGTTCCCACGACTTTCTGGCATCGCTGGACCTCTGTTTTGCCACAAGCCAAGCATCCAAAGACGCCCCGCGTCCTTTGCAGGCGTTGTCGGAGGAGTGGCACGCCTGGAATGACGAGAAGACGGTATTTGTGCGACAAACCACGAATGACGGGCGGATTGTGGTGATCGGCGACTCCTTTGCCTTTTGTCAAAAACGCTTTGTCGCCGGCAATCGTGAGCTCCTGAACGAACTCCTTTCGAGTTTTCCTCTGGAACTCAAGGCGGCGCGGGTAATCCAACGCAAACGATATATCCGGGGCGATGGAAAAGCAATCTACGGTGCAAGTTCGAAACGGTTACCGTTCCCACGCGAACACGACCCGGCCTTTGCCCCGGCCCTCACGGACAGCAACGACAAAGAGACCTACCTGATGACGCAGCAGGAATTCTTCTCCGATGAGCGCTACTACGAAGAAGCCTCGACAGAGAACTCCGAGTTCCACAATATGATGCGGGTACGGACTTATGACACCTTCGTCGCCCCCGACCAGCAGAATCCCTCCGCCTGGCACTTTGCAATCTGGCCATCGTCAGAACGCCGCCTTGTCCCCGAACCCGATTTCCATGCTCCCGGCTACAAATTGATGCGTGTTTCCACGCTCTTCAAACCAGGCGTTCCAGAAGACAAGGCGCTACTTGCCAGCATCAGCCCGGACTCCCGCCTGATTGACATCTGCGTGAGAAGAGTCGAGTTGAAGAACCCAAAGGAGAGCGAATTGGAGCGACGTGTGAGCGAGCGCAGATCCGAAGTCGCGCAGCTGGAAGAGGAGGCCAACCCACGCGTACTATTACGGCTGCCATGGGGGCAAAAGAGCAAAACGAAACAACTGGAACAGGCGCGCAGTGCCCTGGCGGATGAGGAGGCGGAGCTCCAGAAGGTCAAGGTGCTCAATGGCCGGCCAGACCTCGAACGCCTGGAGGCCGTCATCACCAATGTGGGAATCGCGGTGCTTGCCGACGACCTGGACAATTTTCGCGTGGAAACCACACCGTCCTTGAGCGAATTGGAAGGCTGCGCGTTTGTGTACACCATCGCCTATCGGACAGACTATCTGCGAAGCGACCTCCGGGAGTTCAAGGAGGACCTGTTTCCAGACGAGATGACAATTTCGGAATGGCGGCGGGAAAACCAGCGGGCAGGTGTCCTGCCATGCCCAGTGCCTTCTCACGAGGCCGAAGCATTGCAGCGGCTGGCTAACACACGGCGGCCACCCTGGCTGGTCAAATCAAAGAATTCGCCCCAAAGCGGCGAGGCTTATTTCCCACCCATCATCGTTGATGCGCTCAATGGCAAGGACGTCGCGGTCAAGCCATTGCTTCAGGCATTGACCAGAGACCTTAACGGGTATCGCGACGCGATCATCCAGCTCAAGGACGAGTTTAATACCTTCTCCGAGGCGATGGTCTATTGGCGCAGCGGTGTCTGCCGCCACCGGGCGCGTACCAGCTATATGATTCTCAACTGCCTAGGCATTCCTGCCCGCCTCGTGGTTTCCCGAAGCCATGCCTTTGTCGAGGTCTTGGTGCCCAAAGGCGACAAAGGCTTTTGGACACAGGTCAATTTCGGCGGCGGCTTTGGAGACGATGACATGGAATTGTTCCCGCAGGTAACCCTGCCGATGTCCGCAAGTGTGCCAGGCGAAGCTGGAGGTAACGGGAATGTCAATGGCGGCTTACCGGCGCCGTCAGGTGCGCCCTCACCAGGAGGATTGACATTTCCACCGCCCACGCCACCGCCCCCACTATGGCAAATTCTATTTGCGGTTTTCGGTGCACTGCTGGCCTTGGGTGCGATTGCCTACGGGCTGATATGGTATCTCCGCAGACATGCGAAAGGTAATCCAGAAACCCGGATACCAATGTCATCCGTAACCGACTTCATGCTCTCGCAAAGCGAAATCCTGGATTACGATTTGCAACGTGGCGAATACCGCGGAGCCCTGCTTGCCGTCCTGGAGACCATGCTCCCCCGGCTGTCTGAGATGCACCGTCAGCGCTTCTCTCGGATTGCTGAAAACATCAAACGCAAGTCGTCGGTTTCGCAGGAGGAATACCTGCGGATCACCGACGACTTGTGGAAATGTGAAGAAGAAAGTTCCATGCAGTCACCTGAAACGGGAGGGAAAATGTGATGAACAATAATGTGAATGTTGTAGATACAATTATAGGTTTACTTGTTTTCGCGGCCCTTTTGGTATGCCTGTTTTTTCTGCTGAAATTCTGCATCATCAGACTGCTCCGATTTTTCAAGCGTTTGAAGAGGAGTAGTACGGCAAATGACCGCCCCCCGGAAAAACCGCCAGTAGTCGTGGACAACAACGACAATTCCATGGCATCCCCAGAACCACCGTCCCCCCCGGCGGAATACGCCTCAAAAGTAAAGTCCATTTCCAATCCAAACCAAGAGAAGACCATGAACGAGGAAAACTCTAACCCAAAAGACCACGAAGTTACCTTGGAGCCAATCCGTCTAGTCATTCAACCGGAGGAAATCTACCCCAAAAGCGAGGAATTCCTCCCCTTGATGAACAAGATCGAGCAGGCACGGCAGGAAATCGCCAAACAGGTCTTCGGAATGGGAAACATGATCGACCAGTGCTTCATCGCCCTGTTGTCGGGCGGGCACGTGCTTTGCGAGGGTCTGCCTGGCCTTGCAAAGACCACGCTTGCCAAGGCATTTGCAAAAGTTGTCTCCTGCAGTTTCAAACGCTGCCAGTTCTCGCCCGACTTGCTTCCTTCGGATTTGCTGGGCGATCGCATCTTCAACCAGAAGAGTGGTGACTTTGACTTCAAGGCAGGCCCCGTCTTTACCCAAATTCTGCTGGCCGATGAAATCAACCGCGCACCGGCTAAGACGCAGGCGGCGCTGCTCGAGGTCATGCAGGAGTCCCAAGTAACGGTCTTTGGCGAACGGCATCTCATCGGTGCCGTGGAAGGCATGGATGCCAGCACTCAATCCAACCGCGTGTTCTTCACCATTGCCACACAGAACCCAATCGAGCAGGAAGGCACCTACCGACTGCCCGAAGCGCAGTTGGATCGATTCATGTTCCGGCTTTTCTTCCACTGGCCCGTCCGCAAGGCGGAATTGGCAATCCTGGAGCTGGAGAACGGCTTGGTGCCACCGCCCATCGAGCTATGCTTCACCGCCAAGGAAATCGTGCAGTGGCGGGAGAAGATCGCACGGGATGTCCAGGCCTCCGCAGACATCAAGGAGCAGATTGTGGATTTGATGCGGATGACACGAGAACACAAGGACATCCTAGTCGGTGCCGGCCCCCGAGCCAGCCAGGTTCTGCTGCGGGGTGCCAAAGTCCGTGCCGCCATGGATGGCCGGAATGCCGTTAGGGAAGCTGATGTGCAGGCGGTCGCCTTCGACGCACTGAACCACCGCATTCTGTTGAAGCCAGATGTCGTCTTTGACCATCCGGAGGCTAACTCACTCGATTTGCTAAAGACGATGCTTGACAACGCATTGACCACTCTGCGGAAACACGCATGAACGAGAATTTCCGATACTGGCAGAAACTGGCATACATTCTGCTTATAGCAGGAATCGTGTTCTGCTGGCTTCCAGGAGGCGCGGCGCTCTTCGGCCTAGGGCTGGCATTATGCGTGCATCTGCTCGGTGCCTTGTCCAGGACGGAGCGCTTTTTGAAGGAGTCCAGGCAAAATCTTCGGGTGATTTCCCGCAGCATCCTGAAGGACCGTTCCGTAGTCGAGAAAGATGTGACGGAGGAATTGTGTCTCCAATGGCAGGGCAAGGCTCCTTTGGACCTGTGTCTGCTGGAGACGATTCCCCTGCCTGGCCTGGAGTATCAAGGAAAGGTGAAGCATGGTCTCTTCTTTCCTGCCAATCAAGAGGTTCGCGTGACCAACACCTTGCGTTCCCACACAGCGGGCAGGCTCTCATTGGGCGAAGTCAGGGCCAAGATCAGTGACGACTGGGGACTTTTCGAGGTCGAGCGTTCTCTGGAGGCACCTTGCCAGCCCATTTTTTATCCACCAGTTTATCAGAAACTCCAGTTGTCTCCGCAGGTCGCAATGGGCCTTAGTCCAATGCTGGGCATCCACCGACTGTCACGCGCAGGAGAAGGTTCTGAATTGCATGAAATCCGCGATTACCAATCCGGTGACTCCTATCGGAAGATGCTGTGGGGGGCGACGGCGCGTTCGGGGCGTCTGATGGTGCGGGACTTCGCGGCCGAAGTCAATATCCCGGTGGTGTTTGTACTGAATACTTCATGGTATCTGCGTTTTGGCAGTCCCAAGATGATGTTCGACCAACTAGTGGAAACCGCCATGGTTCTCGCGGACGCCACCTATGAAGCCGGAGACCCATTCGGCTTCTGCCTTTACGGCGACCAGGAGTTTCCAATGCACGTTTCCTGCGTGCTTCCCGCGCATCGTCGCCATCAGGTGACCGAACTGATGAAAAGCCTGCTTCAGATTCGTGCCCATCAGGCGCCGCCGCCCGTCCTCAATCTGCCTGAGCTGGAGAAGAGCGTGAGGAAACTGCTCGTCGGAAGAGCCGAATCGCTGCAAAGTTACTACAAGCACTCTTCGCTGGACAAGGAACTGGTTCGCCAGGGACTGGCTCCCCAGGGATTCGAGAAAACCGATGATTTGCAGTATGCCGCTGTCCTTGCGCAGATTGCGAACCGGTTTGGTCTGCCCACGCCCGTGCTCCACAGCCATTTCAAGGCATCGGATTCCGTTGAGTATCAGCTGGAATGCGAGGAGATTGAGAGGCTCGACAAGTTGCTGGTTCGCCTCATTCCACAAATCAAGGACAAGGCGCTCTTTGTGGTTTCCATGCGACCATACGAGTCT
>JAFXSU010000096.1 GCA_017525435.1 Victivallales bacterium | reverse complement strand
CCCCACCTCTTTCACCCTGATGCTGCTTGCCATTTTCCACCCTGGTGCCCCACTGCATGACGGAGGGATTATCCTTTCCGAGAATTTCCGGCTCCTGGCTGCCGGATGCCAATTTCCGCAGAGCATCCCCATCGGGCGCGGCCCCATCCACACTCGCCACAACGCCGCAATAGGGCTGTCACAGAACACGGACGCACTGGTAATCGTGGTTTCTGAAGAGAATGGCAACGTCTCCGTCGCCTCACAAGGTTTCCTGCGACGCATCCATACGCCTGAGGATCTTTCACGTCTGCTGGCCACTCGCTTCAACCTCATTCCGTCCATCGGCGAGACTTCCTTGCAACCCGAAAAGAACTGACTGCTATGCCCAGCCCCTCCAAACCGACCTACCAAGTCGTCCGCCGTTCCCGCTGGTCGACATTTTGGCGCTGGCTGATTTCCGACCCATGGCGCAAACTGGTTGCACTGTTGATGGCCTTTGGCTTTTGGGTAGTATTGAATTATACTCTGCCACGCTCGGACAATCACAGGTGGGAAACCATCTCCAACATCCCGATTACAATCGACCCCACCACCATTCCAAGCGGAAGCCAATTCTATTTTGTCCCCCAAAGCCTTGTCCCGCGCGAGGTTTCCCTGGCAGTGGCGGTCGATGCGTGGAGCGTGGGGCACCTCACCGTTCGCGACTTCCGCATCCGCATCAATCCCACGCATCTGGAGTTCACTAACGACGGCCTTCGCACCCAGCCTCTCGAATGTACCTATACCCTGCTTCCAACGGACTTGGATAAACCGAATGGCGTGACACTGCGCGGGTTCAAACCCGGTTCCATCACCTTCCAATGGGACCGCAAGATCGCAAAACAGGTGCCAGTGCACGTGAATCTGGTCAACCAGCTGCCGGACAACCTGAGCTGCCATGCTCAACCGACACCGCCACTGCATGTAATTGGACCGGCTTACCTGGTCAACCAAATCACTGCCGTGGAGAGCGAACCCATCCTCATCAACCATTCAGAGCCAGGCATACTTTCTTTTGACCACATACAACTCCAATTGCCCAGCCAGTTCTCCCTGCTTGAACTGGAACGACAATTCATCGACGTCACGGTTGAGGTGACGGACAACCAGCGAATCCAGACCAGGATTCTCAAGGACGTCCGGCTGAATTACTTGACCAATCCAGACAGTGCATTGGTTCTGCAAAACACTACGCGGCTGCCACGTTCCCTGAACATATATGTTTCCGGCCCTGCGGGCGTTCTGGAACAACTCGACGCCTCTGAGCTCATGGCTCTCTGCGACCTCACTGCGTTCTCCATGCCGGGTCCGCAGGATGTCCCCATTCAGGTGATGAACCTTCCGCCTGACGTGAAGGTCACGCGAATGCTGCCACACAGCCCGATTCGCGTCATTCTAGGTGCACCGTCGGCGCCATGACCACCCTGCCCGCCAATACTCTTCCAGACGGCTATGCGGCTGCGGCGCAAGCCCCTGCCATCGTGGTCACCGGCCCCACCGCCACCGGCAAGACTCGGTTGGCGGTCATGCTCGCCCGCTCTTTCCATGGCGAGGTTCTCAGCGTGGATTCGCGGCAGGTGTACCGGGGACTGGATTTGGGAACCGGCAAAGACTTGGCGGAGTATTCCGAAGGCGGTCCCGCCGTCCCCTACCACTTGATTGACGTGGCTGACCCCAATGAACGCTTTGACCTCTATCGGTTTCTGGAATTGGCAAGGGCTGCTATGGTGGACATGTGCCAGCGCGGCGTGACACCCGTCATCTGCGGCGGCACACCGCTCTATCTGCTTGCCCTGCTCAATGGCTATGCAATGGAGGGCGGAGAGCCGGACCGAAATCTACGGGCCGAACTTGAAGGCAAGTCCACCGCCGAGCTGCTGGAAATTCTTCGTGCGGAGGCATCACCGGAACTGATTGCACGCACCGACACCACCCAGGACCGACGCATCATCCGCGCCATCGAAATCGCACGAAGCATCGAAGACCGAACACCCCCTCCCCCGCTCACCAACACCATCGTCCTGGCTCCCCAATTCACCCGCGCCGAAGTCCGCGAACGCATCGCCGTCCGGCTGGACGCACGGCTGGACGCGGGACTGATCGACGAGGTCCGCAACCTCCACGACCAATCTGGCATGAGTTGGGAACGGCTGGACTGGCTCGGACTCGAATACCTCATCATCGCACGGCATCTGCAAGGACTGCTCACCTTCCAGGAGATGCATGACTCCCTCCTGGCACACATCCGACAATTCGCCAAACGGCAGGACGGATGGTTCCGCAAATTCGAGCGCGAGGGCCATCACATCCACTGGATTCCAAACGGCAATCCGGAAATGGCCACCGGCCTGGTTCGGGACTTCCTCGCCCAATAGTACCTATATATTATAATGAAAATCGTCCTCGCGCCAGATTCGTTCAAGGGCACGCTAAGCGCCTTGGAGGTCTGCGCCATCGAAGCAGAGACCATTCGCGAACAGTTGCCAGAGGCACAGGTGGTGCAACTCCCCCTTGCAGACGGTGGCGAAGGCACGCTGGAGGCAATCCGCCACGCCCAATCGGACGCACGCCGCGTGGAATGCCGCATCCACGACCCGCTGATGCGAGAAATCACCGCCGAATTTCTTCGGTTGCCGGACGGCACGGCGGTCATCGAGCTCGCCCAGGCCAGCGGTCTGGGCCGACTTCAGCCACAGGAACGCAATCCACTGGTTGCCAATACCTTTGGAACAGGAGAACTCATCTCCCACGCACTGAAATGCGATTGCCAAAAACTCATCGTCGGACTGGGAGGCTCCGCAACCGTGGACGGAGGAATCGGCCTCGCCGCCGCCCTCGGCGTGAAGTTCTTCGACCAATTCGGAACTCCACTGCCTCAGCTTCCCGAAAACCTCGCACAAGTCAGGACGCTGGGACAACCTGCGGGCCTGGAAGAGATTTCCCTCACCATCGCCTGCGATGTCACCAACCCGCTAGTCGGCCCCAACGGCGCGGCCACGGTCTTCGGTCCCCAAAAGGGAGCTACTCCAGAAATGGTTACGGTCCTGGAAGCAGGACTGGCCAACTGGGCGCATCTCTGGAACGACGAAGGAAACCAGCCTGGCGACGGGGCGGCAGGTGGCGTCGGTTTTCTCCTACGCAAGCTCTTCCCGCACTGCCAGACCATCTCTGGGGGCGAACTGCTCTGCGAACTGGCTGGCCTGGACAACCAATTGGCAGACGCAGACTTGGTCATCACTGGCGAGGGTGCCTCCGATGCCCAGACACGCAACGGAAAACTTCCGTTCATTGTCGGCCAACATGCCCGAAACGCTAACGTCCCCTGCGCATTACTCTCCGGATTCCTCCCACAGGAAGCCGTCCCCGCATTGAAATCACATTTCCAATATCTGGCGGGAACACTGACCGAAACGCCTGAACCGCAGGAACTCACCCACGACAACTGTGAAAGACGTCTCTGTCAAGCCACACGGCAACTCATTCAGACAATTTTGGACAACTCCTGAAAATTCCTGACAATTATGGACTTTCGCAAACTGCAATTCCTCGCCATCATCCAAGGTCTGACCGAGTTCCTTCCGGTCTCCAGCAGCGGACACCTGGCGCTCTTCAAAAGCATCTTCGGATTGAAGGAACCAGGCGCAGCCGGCCCCGTTCTGGAGATTCTCCTTCACGCTGGCACGCTGATTTCGGTAGTGGTCTTCTACCGCAAGCGTATCTGGGAATTGCTCCGTGGACTGCTGAAGCGGGACCGCGACGCCTGGCGCTACGCCTTGACCATTCTGCTTTCCTGCATTCCGGCGGGACTGCTCTATGCCCTTGCGGGAGACCAACTTGAGGCCGCCTTCAGCAACCCAAAGGTCATCTGCCTGCTGCTGATGCTCACGGGCCTTATCCTCCTCTCATTGCGCTGGCAGCCCAAACGCCCGACACCCGGCACCTCGCCGAACTTCCTTCAGGCATTCTGCATCGGCATCGCCCAGGCCTTTGCGATGCTCCCTGGCGTCAGCCGTTCCGGCAGCACCTACACCGCCGGAACCTGGCTGGGCGTCGGCAGCGGCGAGGCTTTCGACTTCTCCTTCCTGATGTCCCTTCCCGTCATCGGTGGCGCGGTGCTTCTCAAACTCCGACACTTCAGCGAGTTCACCAGCGACGGACAGACCTTCGGTTTGCTGGTGGCAATGGTGCTGGCTGCCGTTGTCGGCTACGCCGCGCTCAAGCTCCTCTCGTTTCTGCGCATCGCAGGTAAATTCTGGTGGTTCGGAATCTACTGCCTCGCCGTCGGTGCCTTCGGACTGGTTATCCTCCTGCTGAAGTAAAGCCCAGATTTCACACAACAGGACTTTGCTGCCTGGGAAAAAACACCATGCGGGGAAATCCCGACCACCGGATTGATGATTTTGTTTCCACATGCTATATTAGTCATGACAACCTCGCTGGCGAGTGGCGGTGACGTTTTCATTAGAACAAATAATATTTTGTAACACAACGAGTTGTCAACTAATTTCCCGTGTTTTCTCAGCTTTTTTCACGGTTTTAGGATTAAGAATGCGGCCTGGGCAACATGGTTGTCCAGCCATTAGTCACAGCCTTTGAATGCACTCTTCCACACATTAGAGTCATGAAAAGAAAAGTCGTCTTCCTCTGTGGGCTTTTATCAATGCTGACATCCCTCGCCCAAAATCCGATTCCGGTTCAGTTCGACGAGTGCATTGATCTGATGGCCGTGGTCTGGCGGCTTTCCGGGGCTCATGAATATAATAATATGCTCGATTCCCATTATTTGCGCGAAATCGATGCTTTCTTTGCGCCATACAAAGAGCATCCGGTTGTGCAGTTGGCTCGTCAATATCAGCAGGAATCGGATATCAGCTACGATGCGGTCGCCTCCTATGGCTTTCATCTTCTGCTGACTGACGACGGCACGCTCATGTTCAATGACCGTTTTTCAGAGGGAGGAGACGTTTCCTTCGATCGGTGGTCGGCTCAGCAGAAAACGGAGTTTTTGGAACCGCTGAATGATTTTTACCGTACCTCCCATTTCCACGAGTGGTATTTGCGGCAAAACGAACGATACGAAAACGCAAAAAAGGCGTTCCATGAAATCAACCAGAAAGTGGACTATGACTGGTTCAGCAACTATTTCGGCACGCCCTGTGGCAGTGGAACTTTCCGCATCGTGCTCAGCCTGTTAGCGGGGCCGCACAATTACGGGTGCAATGCGCAATTGAAGAATGGCGGCAAATTATTTAGCCCCGTCATCGGCTGTTGCTTGTTCGACCCGAACGGGAATTGCTTCTTCAACGAAAACGTCGTCTTGCCAATTGTCATTCACGAGTTTTGCCATGGTTACTGCAATCCGCTGACAGATCAATTCTGGCCATCGATGAGCCAAACCGCTGAAAAGGTGTTTCAACAAGACGCGCGGCAATTGACACAATCCGCTTACGGCCTAGCCATTGTTATGATGTATGAGACTTTTGTACGGGTTTGCGTCATCCGCTACATGAAAACGCACAATCCGCAGATGGATGAATCCGAACTCATTCGAGCGGAAGAAAATCAAGGCTTCATCCTAGTCCGGACCTTGTGCGACAAGCTGAAAAAGTACGAACAGCAAAGAGACACGTATGCCACGATGGGCGACTTCATGCCCATCTATGCCCAGGCCGTCAATGACTTCGATTTGGAACAATACACGAAATGGCAGCAGGAACAGTCCAAGTTGGACGCCTCCTATAAAGTGAATATACCGAATGGCGCCTCCGACATACCTTCCGGCTCTTTCGTGCTTGTAATCCAATTCTCCAAGCCGATGAAGGGCGGCATCGCCTTGGGCAGGGGGCCATCAGGAACGGTTTTTCCCACCGTTGTAAACTATTCCTGGCCTGACGACCGCACCTTGAATGTCACGCTCTCCTTGGAGCCATCGCATCAGTATGGATTTTCCGTATTGGGTTCCTTGTTCTTCACCAAAGACGGCCACGACGCCGGTGAAACAACAGAAATAACATTTACGACAGGGGAATAAAAAGGGCCCTGAATCCGTGAATTTTACTTTGTGACGGCATACATCCCTCTCATAATCCTGAATCTATGAATTTTACCGGCGGCGCGGGCTTTTCCGTGGCAAGAGTGGACTCTCCCGTCATCTTCGGCGGTTTCTCCAAGACCGTCATTGACCGTCTTCTGGGAGGGCGACGTCCGGCGTCAAGTCGCCATCGGCACGCTGGCGGGGCGCCGACGTTACATCCTTCTTTAAATAAATTCACGGATTCAGAATCCGCTTCTGGCTGTGGATTCTTGGCAAAAGGCGGTCGTGCGGGAATGATTTTCAGGCATTGTTTGGGACTGAAAAGCCTGTAAAGGCCCCCAGGGGGCCCGCTACGGCCCCAAAGAGCCTTTCAGGGATATATATCCACGACTATCGAAAGCCCCCGAAAACGGCCTTTTTTCGCAAGGTTGTGTTCCCAAGATGGCACCAAGTTGAACTTTTTGCTTACGCTATGTTCCCCGAGAGGGTACCTACAGGGAACAAATGGTTGATAGAAAACAAACAAAATCGCTGTTCACACCACAAATTGAACTTCAATTAGGTACCCTTGTGGGGAACATAGCGTTTTCCAAAAGACATTTTTCTTTTTTGAGAATCAGCGTATGCACTTTCTCAAATTGACTTTCAGTCACTGGATAGACTGTTTCAGAGCACCAGGGATGACCAAAGTTGTTCGCATGATTCAAACAACAACATCCTATTTCGCTTTTGCTGAAAAAGTCGCATTCTTGACAAATATGGATATCCCGTAATCGAGGAGAACCATCTAAAATCTCTTCCATACGTCTTTGCTCATTCAAAGCATCCAACGCATATTGCTTTTTTACTTGTTCGTAATTCATTTCAAAAACAAATTTATTGAGATTTCCTGTTAAAAATCAAAGTACAATATAAATATGATTTTGTTTTTGAAAAAATCAATAGACAAAACTGAAATTTATGGATTGTTTATTGGCTTTGGATTATTCCAATCATAATTAAACGATTTATTAACAATCTTTTTATAATCTTTATTGTCGGTTCTGAAAGTCGATCGACCATCATTGTTTTTTCCTTCTCCAGGAAGTTGTTGAACAAAAGTATCATTTTCCAAACGCTATGTTCCCCGAGAGGGTACCTACAGGGAACAAATGGTTGATAGAAAACAAACAAAATCGCTGTTCACACCACAAATTGAACTTCAATTAGGTACCCTTGTGGGGAACATAGCGTTTGCTTAAAGCTCAAGGCTATATTCCCTATGATGGCACATAACTAAGCTGTTTTTTCAAGCAGCAGGGGTACGGGGGCGGCAGCTCCCGTAGAATTTGTAGAAGTGCAATCAGGTGAGGTTGCGATGTTGGACACACGGATTGCGTATGCCGCATTATTCCACACAAATTATTGCAGATGAATTAAAAACCAATTTACCAGGCATGTATCCCCCGAAAATCACGCGGAGGGATTGTTGATATGTTGCTTGCGTTTGCGGGACAAGACTGCGTATCCGCCAGCAATCAGTTCCCGCTGGACAATCACATCGGGCGGAACAACCGGGCAAGTGTTGGAGAAGTTCCAGATCAGTTTGATGCCTCCTGCGACAACCGTGTCAGCAATGGTCTGGGCGACGGGAACGGGAACACAAAGGATGGCCATCTCGATTTTGCCTTGCGCCAGCACCTCTGGAAGTTCGCTGACATCGCGTATCTTTCGCCCGAATATTTCTTTGCCAATCTTTTCCTTGGAGTTGTCAAACACCTCGCGGATGTTCAGGCCATATTCTGTAAATTCATGAAACCCGAGAAGAGCAGTGCCCAGCGCCCCCGCGCCGATCAGGCAGGCGGAGAGCAATTTGTCCCAGCCCAGATAGGCCCGTATTCCCGCCTGCAACTCGTCAATCTTGTATCCGATTCCGCGTCCGCCTGGCACGCCGGTCAGCTCAAGGTCCTTCCGCACCAAAATGGTGGCCAGTCCGATGAAACGTGCCAGACTCGCCGCAGACACAACGACTTCCCCCATTTCCTGCAATACCATGAGACGATGGTAGTATACGGTCATTCTCCGAATGGCGGGGCTATTCAAAACCTGATGGCGTGTCATAGCAGAAATTTCTTTACTTGAGGCTTGACATAGGTAACATGGATATAAATATAACTATGAAATAACATTTTGCAAATCAAACCATACAGTCAGCAAGCGAACAGAACCGCAAGGGCATCCTTCATTCCTTGACAGGCTGAAAGCACAAATCGCCATGAAAAAGTTTTTTTAATCTATTTTATCTATCTGGTTTGAAAATTCCGGAATAAATGGTACATTAATATAAAGATACTTTTTTATCTAACTTGTCTCATCTGGAGATGCAACATGGCAAAAGCAACGGAAAAAAAGATGACAGCCAATCAGAAGGCTCCCGTGGAGCAGGATGCGGCCCAGGAAGCGCTTGAGCGCGCGGAACTGGATGCGCTGGTGGCAAAAGTGAAGAAAGCGCAGGCGATTTTCGCCAACTACACGCAGGAACAGGTGGACCGTATTTTCCAGGCGGCATCGCTGGCGGCCTGCAACATGCGCATTCCGCTGGCAAAGATGGCTGTTGAAGAGACCGGGATGGGTGTTCTTGAAGACAAAATCATCAAGAATCACTACGCGTCCGAGTACATCTGCAACAAGTACCTGGACATGAAGACCTGCGGCATCATTGAGACAGACGACGCATCGGGCATGGTCAAGGTCGCAGAGCCGCGCGGAGTGCTGGCGGGCATCGTCCCGACGACGAATCCGACCTCGACGGCGATTTTCAAGTCCCTGATTGCACTGAAGACGCGCAACGGAATCATCTTCAGCCCGCATCCACGTGCCAAGAAATGCACCTGCCTGGCGGCGAAAGTGATCTTGGACGCAGCGGTTAACGCTGGCGCGCCCGAGAACATCATCGGCTGGATTTCCGAGCCAACCGTCGCCAAGAGCGGCTGGTTGATGTCTCATCCTGACATCAGTTTAATTCTGGCAACGGGCGGTCCGGGCATGGTCAAGGCGGCCTATTCGAGCGGAACCCCTGCCATCGGCGTCGGTCCAGGCAATACGCCCGTAGTCATGGACGACACATGCGACATCGAGACGGCCGTCAGTTCCATCCTGCTCTCCAAGACCTTTGACAACGGCATGATTTGCGCCTCCGAGCAGTCGGTGACCGTGCTGGCTCCCATCTACGACAAAGTGAAGGCGGAGTTCCAGAAGCGCGGCGGCTACATCCTGAGCAAAAAGGAGACGGAACTAGTCGGCAAGGTCATCCAAGTGGACGGGAAGATCAATGCGAAAATCGTCGGGCAGTCCGCCATGACCATTGCCGAGATGGCAGGCGTGAAGGTTCCTAGCGGAACGAAGGTTTTGATTGCCGAGGTCAAAGGCGTTGGTCTGGATGTGCCATTCTCCCGCGAAAAACTCTCCCCGACCTTGGCGATGTACAAGGCGGCGACCTACGAAGACGCCATTGCGAACGCGAAGGCGCTGCTGGAATACGGTGGTCTGGGGCACACGGCAGTTCTTTACACAAATACACAGAACGAGGAACGCATCCGCGAGTTCGGCCATTTGATGCTGGCCAGCCGCGTTCTCATCAACACCCCGTCTTCGCAGGGAGGCATCGGCGACCTCTACAACTTCGCGCTGGCGCCCTCGCTGACCCTCGGCTGTGGAAGCTGGGGCGGGAACTACGTCTCGGAGAACGTCGGGCCGAAGAATCTGCTCAACATCAAGTCCATCGCCAAAAGGAGGGAGAACATGCTCTGGTTCCGTGTCCCGCAGAAAATCTATTTCAAGTACGGTTGCCTCTGCACCGCCCTGGGAGACCTCGCAGGGCGCAAGCGCGCCTTTGTGGTGACCGACAAGTTCCTCTACAACAGCGGCGTGCTCACCTCCATGCTGGCGCGGCTGACCGAACTTGGCATTCTGTACCATGTCTTTTCGGATGTCGCCCCCGATCCCACCATCCAGTTGGCGCGCGTGGGGCTGGAGCAACTCAAGAGCTTCCAGGCAGATGTCATCATCGCGGTAGGCGGCGGCTCCCCGATGGACGCAGCCAAAATCATGTGGCTGATGTACGAGCAGCCGCAGTTGCGCTTCGAGGATCTGGCAACGCGCTTCATGGACATCCGCAAGCGCATCGTCAAGATTCCGGCACTGGGTGAAAAGGCGCTGATGGTCGCCGTTCCCACCACTGCTGGCACTGGTTCGGAAGTGACGCCGTTCGCCGTCATCACCGATGAGGAAACCGACGCCAAATACCCCATCACCGACTATGCCCTGACTCCCAGCATGGCCATCATTGACACCGAACTGGTCATGAAACTCCCCAAGGGTCTGACGGCCATTTCAGGAATTGACGCACTCACGCACGCCCTCGAAGCCAGAGTCTCCTGCATGCAGAGCGACTACTGCAACGCCCTCGCCAGCGAAGCCTGCCGCCTCATCTTCGAGAACCTCCCCGTCTGCTATGAAAACGGTCCGTTGAGCGAAAATGCGCGCGAGCACATGTTCAACGCGGCGGCGATGGCGGGAATGGCGTTCGCCAACGCCTTCCTCGGGCTCTGCCATTCCATGGCACACAAGCTCGGCGGCATGTACCATGTCCCCCACGGGTTGGCCAACGCCTTCCTCATCAGCCACATCGTCAAGTTCAACGCCGTGGACAACATGACCAAGCAGGCCGCCTTCCCGCAATACCACTACCCCGACGCCAAGCACGACTACGCGCTGGTGGCCCATTACTGCGGTCTCAAGGGCAAGGACGACCAGGAACTGGTGGACAAGCTCGTGGAGAAAATCGAGGAACTCAAGGCAACGCTGGACATTCCCAAGCGCATGAAGGACTGGTTCGATGCCAAGGGAATCCCCGAGGAGACCTTCTTGAAACAGCTTGATGACTTGAGCATCCGCGCCTACGACGACCAGTGCACGGGAGCCAATCCCAGGTATCCGCTGGTTTCCGAAATCCGCGAAATCTACCTCGCCGCCTACTACGGGAAATGAGTTCAATTCGGAGGTGATTCGAGCGATTTTCTATAAAATTGCTCATTGTTTCATTTTGCATTTTGTCTTGCAATGATTTAGTAAGCTAGCCATAATCTTCGAAACCCGCAAACCGTCCCGCGCCTTGAAAGCGCGGGCGACAAAAAACCAAGGAAGCATCATGGACATTTTGAAGCAAATCTCGGATATCCGTAAAAACCACCAGGCTTTTTCTGGGGAACCCACGGAGACTGTCTTCGTCTATTCGGGCCTATTGGGGAAGAACCTTGTAAAAGAGCCAGGTTTTGCAGGTGAAGCCGTCAAACTTCTGGCTGCCTTTACCGACCAGCCTGAAAAAGAGGCATTGTTGGAAGTATTCCCCTTTGACAAGATGAACAACCTGATTCCGCGCCTCTCCGTCAAGACGGCGATTTTGTGCGTGCCGCATCGCCAGGCGGCGGAGATGGCAACCAAGTTGCAGGCTTGTGGCATTGAGCACATTCTGAACTGGAGCGGCATCGAGCTGGCGCCCATGCCTGGCGTGGAAATCCTCACGGAGGAACCACCATCAGCATAACGACAAGGGGTGCAAAACGCACTGGTCCTGGCGTCGTTTTAAATCGATGCCAGGACATTCCCTTTGGAGAATTTTTTCTATGGGCAAGGTGAAAATTACAATTTGCGTCGGAAGTTCTTGCTTCGCGCGTGGGAACTCGAAGAATGCGGAACTGGCGGAGAAGTTCATTGCCGAACGCAACCTTCGCGAAGACGTGGATGTTGAACTGGAAGGCAGTCTCTGCACAGGAAACTGTGCCAAAGGTCCTGTCATCATCATTGATGGTGTCCCGCATTTTTCCGTGGACGAAAAGGAATTCATGCGGCTGCTGAATGAATTGTTCCCCGCAAACAACAAGGAGTAGAGAATGCCCGGTGCGGTTTATACGGTTGAGAACGAATGTCAAGACTGCTACAAATGCGTCAGGCACTGTCACAGCAAGGCCATCCGCATCATTGATGCCAAGGCGTCGGTGATTCAGGAGGCATGCGTCGCCTGCGGGGAATGTGTGAAAGTATGCCCCGCGCACGCCAAGCGGATTCGCTCTGACAGCGAGAATCTCTGGCGGATGCTGGAGAACGGGGACCGGCTCTTCGCCTCCATCGCGCCCAGTTTTGTCGGCTATTTCCGCAATGTCAGCATAGGCCAGTTGGCCGACGCGCTGATTCGTGCGGGCTTTGAAGGCGTGAGCGAAACGGCACATGGTGCGCAGGCAGTCAGTTCGAGACTCGATTCTCTTCTGGTCAAGGAGCAATGGCCGCTGATGATTTCCAGCGCATGCCCCGCCGTGGT
Source organism: Victivallales bacterium (assembly GCA_017525435.1). Classification (GTDB taxonomy): domain Bacteria; phylum Verrucomicrobiota; class Lentisphaeria; order Oligosphaerales; family Oligosphaeraceae; genus RGIG1601. The sequence continues at coordinate 7,994 of JAFXSU010000096.1, read as the reverse complement.
TTCCTATGTGGAAAAATACTATCCCGATTTTGCGCGCTACATTTCCCCCGTGCAGTCGCCAGTGATGTCCCATTGCCGAATGTTGCGGGAAGCCTATGGCAACGATATCAAAACCGTCTTCTTCGGACCCTGCGCCGCCAAGAAAAACGAATCTGACAGCCATTCGGATGTGCTGAGCCTGGCGTTGACCTTCGCAGATTTGGAACAGTTCCTTTTGAAACGATATGCGCCCATCAACGACAGGGAAAGCCCGTTGGCTTTGGGGTCGGCTGCGGAAGGACGTTTCTATTCCATTGAAGGCGGGATGAACGACACCTTGCGAAATGGCCAACGCAATGTGCGTTTCCTCTCCGTGTCTGGATTGGAGAATCTTGCACGGCTTCTGCAAGGCGATGTCAGCACGAATGGACGAACCCTTTTCATCGAGGCACTCGCCTGCCACGGTGGTTGCGTCAACGGGCCAGCCATGCCTCAAGACGGCTCTGTTCTGGAAACCTTGTTCCATACCGACAGTTCGGCTCCCATCGCAAGCAGTGCGGGAAGGCCGCAGGGAGACCAGCCGCACTTCCCGGGAGTTCCGAAGGAACTTGCCGCCGCCGAGGTGTCCGAAGAGGAAATCAAGGAGGCGCTGGCGCGCGTTGGAAAGTTTGGGAAGTCCGATGAATTAAATTGCGGTGCATGTGGTTACAACACCTGCCGAGACTTTGCGAAAGCGCTGTTGGACGGGAAGGCCGAGCCAGACATGTGCCATAACTATCTGCGACAGAATTTCCAAAAGAAGAGCAATGCGCTGATCAAGTACATCCCCGCATCCGTTGTGCTGGTGGACGGCGATTTGAAAATCTGCGAATGCAACCGCAACTTCGCCGTTTTGATCAAGGAAGAGGAAATCTATCAGACGCTCGGCAACCTCAACTCCCTCCCCATTGAAAGTTGCCTTCCCGCTTTCAAGGAACTCTTTGCAAGCGTCATCGGGAACGGCGGAGAAATCGAGAAGTACCACCAGGCGTTTGGCGAGAGAATCATCGACATCAGCGTGTTTTCCATCACCCGGGGCAAATGCGCAGGCGCGGTCATCAGCGATGTGACGCAGAACGAGTTCAAGCGTGAGCGCATCGCCCAGCAGGCACGGGAGGTCATTCGCAAGAATGTTTACACGGTGCAGCAGGTGGCGAGGCTCTTCGGTGAGCATATTGCCGAAACGGAAATCATGCTGAACGAAATCGCGGGCACTTACGAGGCACATCCAGGAGAACATCATGAAGGATGACCTCTTCATCGAAATGGAGTATGCGCAACTCACCAAGGAGGGGCAGGCGGCCTGCGGTGACAATGTGCAACTCCTTACCCTGGAAAAGGAAAACCGAAGCATTGCGGCGCTGTCCGACGGTCTCGGCAGCGGCGTTAAGGCCAGTGTTCTGGCGAACATGACCACCACTATGGCGGTCCGTTTCCTCCAATCCGACCTGGATTTGCTCCAGGCAGTGGAAATCATCATGGATTCCCTGCCCATCTGCGAGGTCAGAAAAATCAGTTATGCAACGTTCTCCCTGATGGATTTCCGCTATGGCGGCACGGCGAAAATCATCGAAATGGGAAATCCCGAATACATCCATTTGCGGGGAACTCGGGAAGTCCCACCTGTCTTCGAGGAAAAGATTGTCTCCAAGCATTGGCCTGACCGCGAAGTGCGACGTTGTGAAATCAATCTCGAACCTGGCGACCGTGTCGTTCTGTGCTCGGACGGGGTTACGCAGGCGGGACTGGGCAGCGGCGTTCGGGAATACCGCTTTGGATGGAGACGCGCCGGTCTGCTGGATTTTGTACAAGAGCGAATCCAGTCCGCGCCCGATATTTCTTCCGCACAGCTGGCGCGCTGCATTGTCAACAAGGCCAGGAGCATCCCGCCAGGGAAATGCCTGGACGACACGACGGCTCTGGTGATTTACCTTCGCAAGCCACGCGTCTTGCGGATTTTGACGGGACCGCCCTATTACAAGGAAAGCGACTCGGAATATGCACATCTGGCAAACCTCGGCTTCGAGCATGTCATCGTTTGCGGTGGCACGACGGCAAACATCCTGGAACGCATCCTCGGCGTCCCCGTGACCATGGACATTTCCGCATTTCGCAATTCTGGAGGCCTTCCCCCGCCTAGCGTCATCAAAGGAATCGCTCTCGCGACCGAAGGCATCCTGACCCTTTCCAAGGTGGAAACGGCCCTCGAAAGCGGCAAACTGACAGGGCAGCCCGCCGCAGTGCAGGCAATCCTGAATCGAATGATGGAGCACGACAGAATCGAGTTCGCGGTAGGGACCAAGGTGAATGAAAGCCATCAGGACCCGTCCGTCCCACAGGACCTTGAACTGCGAAGAAGCGTTGTGCGACGAATCGCTTCCTTGTTGGAGCACAAGCACCGCAAGGCAACAACCATTAATTTCTATTGATTCTCCAAAAACACCAACTTGAGGAGCAACGACAAATGAAAAAAGTGACTGTGGAAATCTGCTGTGGAACGGCCTGCTACCTGCTGGGTTCGGCAAAACTCCTGACCCTGGAGGAACAACTCCCCGAAGAGTGGAAGGAATTTGTGCAGATCAAGGCACTTCCTTGCCTGAATCTCTGCGAATCCGCCAAATTGGGCGCCGCTCCCTTTGTCCGGCTGAATCAGACTGAAATCATGCCTGAAGCCACGATGGAAAAGGTGCTTGCCCGCATCGGCAAATTGGTCAACCGCGATGACGACTGAAGTCCATCCGCAACACCGCGGATATCCAGTATGATTGATAATTCTATCCATTTGAGACGCGAACTGATGATTCGGTTCATCAGAGCTTTCCATAATGGCGTTCTGGAGAAGGAATTAGACCAAATTCCAATCAAGATGCGCCCGAAGGATGGCGTAAGCAGTAGATGCTGCATCTATCACGACCGCGCCGTCATCAAATATCACTTGATGAACCTGCTGGGTGTTTCATGCAACGAGGAAACCGATGAGGCAAAACTGCTGGCAGAATACTACCGCGAAAAGGCGGAAAGGCAATCGGCCTCCCAAGCACCTGCCTCATCCGACAGCGAAGGCAATCCATGCCAGCACCCGTTGTCGGTTTGTGAGGCGGCCTGTTCTGAATGTCCCGGCAGTCGTGTCGTGGTGACAGGCAACTGCCGCGGCTGCTTCTCCAGACCCTGCATGTATGCCTGCCCCCAAAAAGCCATCTCCGTCGTCGATCAAAAATCAACCATTGACGAGGACCTGTGCATCAAATGCGGGAAATGCATCAGTGCCTGTCCATTCCACGCCATCGTCAAGACAACCGTTCCGTGCGAAGAGGCCTGCCCCACTTCCGCCATACACAAGGATGACCAAGGCCATACCACAATCGACTATTCGAAATGCATCGCCTGCGGGAACTGCCTGGCAAAATGTCCCTTCAGCGCCATCATGGAGAAGTCCCAGGTGCTGGACGTGCTATTGGCGTTGAAGGCTGGCGAGAAATTGGTGGCGGTGATTGCACCCTCTGCGGCAGCACAGCTTCCTGGCACGATTGAGCAACTCTTCACGGCGGTTTCGCGACTGGGGTTCTACGATGTGATGGAAGTTGCTCTTGGCGCAGAGGAGACCTCGCGGCATGAGGCTGCGGAGTTCAAGGAGCGGATGGCGAAAGGGGAGAAACTGATGACGACTTCCTGCTGCTCCGCGTATGTGGAAATGGTACGAAAGCTGCTTCCTTCGTTTCTGCCGCATGTTTCCTCCACGCCAAGCCCCATGATGTTTACGGCGGAAATCGCGCGCCGCGAAATTCCAGACTGCAAAGTGGTCTTCATCGGCCCCTGCGTTGCAAAGCGCATTGAAGCTCAGCGAAAGGGCGTTGATTTTGTCCTGAACTTCGAGGAACTGGGTGCCATGCTGGCTGGTCAAGGCATTGATGTCATCTCCTGTGAGCCCTGGAAACTGACACGTCCCGCCATTCCCTCCGCCCGCAATTACTGCCGCAGCTGTGGCGTTACCAAGGCGGTCTTGGAGGAGGCTGGCGATTTGCCAGAAGGCTTCCAGTTGGATGCAAAGTTCATCGACGGCATTGACCACAAGACTCTTGCCATGCTCAAACTGTATGAGGCAGGAAAACTGCCCGCCAACTTCCTGGAAGTGATGTCTTGTCCAGGCGGCTGCGTCAACGGCCCCTGTTCCTTGCGGAAATAGACAGGTACGTCTTTTGCAGGCATTGAGTTTAAAGCTATTCCCTGAATCCGTTTCACCGTGACTGAGGATTCTTGACAAAAAGCGACTCAGCGGGAATGTTTTCGGGCATTGTTTGGGGAACTATATCTTTAACTTACCACCTCGGATAAATAGGACTTTTGAGCCCCGTAGGACGAATGGAACGGCGGTTTTCTACCCCGTCCCAATCGTCCCAATCGTCCCAATCGTCCCAATCGTCCCAATTGTCCCAATTGTCCCACTCGTCCCAATTGTCCCAATCGTCCCAATTGTCCCACAAATCAAGTTGGCAATCCCCTTGAAAGTCAGGAATTTTTCCAGGAAGGGCGTGCCAAATTTGAAAAACAGGCTATATTAATAGACTACATCTGGTTTCTCGACCCGGTTTTCGGGTAGTTCATTCCATCCCCAAACAACCAAAACACAAACATGAGCACGAGCATCAGCATCGCAACCACCAAGCGTGACAAGGTGGGAAGCGCCAACGCACGCCGTCTTCGCCGCACCGGCCAGGTTCCGGTTGTGGTCTATTCCAAAGCCGAGAAAGGTTCCGTCAGCATCCATCTTCAACTGGCTGAAGGGGATGTGGCAAAGATAGCCCACCACGCGGGTTTGGTCGAGCTGGCTGTCGAAGATGGCACCAAATACAATGTCATCACCAAGGAAATCCAGTTCCACCCCATTAGCAGCCGTCCGCTGTCGGTGGAGTTCCAGGAAGTCAAGGCCGGGCAGACCGTGACGGTCACCGTGCCCGTCGAAGCGCACGGCGAACCCGCCGGTCTCAAGCAGGGCGGCCAGCTGGAACAGGTTCTCCATACTCTCGTCATCACCGCCGCTCCGCAGGACATCCCCGAAGTCGTGGTGGTCGATGTCTCTGGCATCGAACTGGATCAGGCGCTCACCGTTGCCGACATCAAGTTGAACGGCACCGCGAAGATCGACGAAGATCCCCAGCTCATCGTCTTCCACGTGCGCAAGCCGCACACCAAGAGCACTGAGGAGGAAACCGCCGCGCCCGCCGCTGAAGGCGAAGCCGCCGCCGCCGCGCCTGCCGCTGACGCTGAGAAGAAGTAGTTTTTTTGAGAATTTCCGCCACCTCTGGCCGATATGCCAAGAGGGCGCGGAAGCTGTTTGATGGATTCCACTGCTGAGTTGAAGTTGCTGGTCGGTCTTGGCAATCCGGGAGGGCGTTATGCGCTCACCCGGCACAACGCCGGCTGGCAGGTCGCCGATCTGGTGGCGACGGCTTCACAGCCGGAGGCAACCAAAACGCTCTGGCAGCCGGACAACGGCGAGTTGTTCTGGCTGACACTGCAAAACCGAAGCCTCCTCCTGCTTAAACCGCTGACCTACATGAACCTCAGCGGAGAGGCAGTGGCGGTCACCTTGAGGCATTTCCATCTCTCTCCCAAGGAAATGCTGGTGGTGTCCGATGACCTGGATCTTGCCGAAGGAGTCCTGCGGCTCAGGGCCAATGGCTCCAGCGGCGGACACCGGGGATTAGCGTCCATCATCCAGTGCCTGCAGACTGAGGAATTCCCCAGACTGCGGGTCGGTATTGGGAGGCCACAGCCCGGTTCGGGCACATCCATCATCGACTGGGTGCTCGCGCCTTGGGTTTCCGCTGAGGAAAATCACGCATCGCTTGCCCTTCGAAAGGCAGCGGAAGTCGTCTGCTTCGCCATTGCTGGCTCGTTTCAGCAAGCGGCTCGGCTGGCGGCGCAACGGTAGTTTTCGGCGGACGTAACACCAAACCAAATCAGGAGTTCCAACGTGTCAAAATCTCTGTATGAAGTGATGTTCATCCTCGACCCCGAGAAGGTCGAGGGGAACGGCGAGGCGGCTGACGCCGCCATCCAGGCCCAGCTCAAGGAGTTCGGCGGCGAAATCTCGCGCGTCAAGTTCCTCGAAAAGCGCACCTTCGCGCGCCCCATGGGAAAACACAAGGTCGGTCTCTACTGGGACTATATCGTCGAACTCGACGGCACAATGCCCGCCCAGATCAAGGACAAGTACCGCCTGAATCCCCAGGTGCTGCGCATCGGCATCTTCCATTGGAAGCCCGGACAGGACGACGAGGTGTTCAAGCCCCGCGACGAAAAGATCTTCGGCGAGGAGTCCTTCCAGGACCAGTACGACAACGACAACTACCGCAGCCGCAGCAACCGCGGACGCTAAGCGGTGGATTCTTTTTGCCTTTAGGAACGAACATAAACTGCCCCAACCCAAAGGAGCCGCGCACAGATGGCAAATGTCAACAAGGTGTTTCTCATTGGCAACCTGACCGCAGAGCCGGAAATCCGGCAACTGCCCTCCGGTGACACCATTGCCAGTTTCTCCTTGGCGATGAACCGCCGTTACACCAATGCGCGCGGAGAGCAGGTCGAGGACACCACTTTCGTGGAAATCGACGCCTTCAGCCGATTGGCCGATATCATCCGCCAGTTTGTCCACAAGGGAGATCCCCTCTTCGTCGAGGGGCGCCTGCGTCAGGACCGATGGGTGGACAAGCAGACCAACCAGCAGCGCAGTCGCCTGAAGGTGGTGGCGGACAACATCCAGCTGCTGTCCAGCCGGCCGGCCGGACAGCCAGGTGGCGGAGATGGCTATGCACCAGCGCAGCCGCAATACCGTCCGCAGAACCAGCAGCCGCAGTATGGGCAGGCTCCTCAGCAGTACCAGCAGCCGCAGTATGGCCAGGCACCGCAGCAACCGTCTGCGCCTCCGCAGTATCGTTCGGCCGCGCCGAGCGCTCCTGCGCCCATGCCGTCCTTCCAGCCGCAGCCTCCTCCTGCGGGAGATGACGCGCCGGTGGACGATGTTCCGTTCTGAGGGAATTTTGCATCATCAAACAATTCATAGGCAACAAATCAAGGATAACCATCATGAAAAACTCGAAAGGTAAGCATCTCCGTCGCAAGCTGATGCGCGCCAAGACCTGCCGCCTGTGCGAGAACCAGATCTACAACATCGACTTCAAGGATGTCGATCTGCTCAAGCGCTACCAGACCGAAGGCGGCCGCATCCTCACCCGGCACATTACCGGCAACTGCTTCAAGCACCAGAAACTCCTCGCCGCCGCTGTCAAGCGCGCCCGCGTGATGGGTTTGGTTCTCTAGTTTGTCACCCCCAGAAGAAGGAACAACACCTATGGCAAAAGAACTCATTCTCCTGGATGACGTCAAGGACCTGGGCAAGATCGGCGATGTCGTGAAAGTCGCTGACGGCTATGCTCGTAACTACTTGATTCCCAAGAAACTCGCCCAGCCAGTCTCGAAGGGCGCCCTGCGCCAGGTCGAGGCTCGCAAAATCAAATTGCAGAAGGAACACGAGGAGCGTGTCGCCATCGCCAAGGCGGTTGCCGACAAGCTCGCCGCCCTGACCGTCGTCATCCCGATGAAAGTCGGTGAGAACGACCAGCTCTTCGGCTCGGTCAGCGCCCAGATGATCGCGGATGTGGTCAAGGCTCAGGGCATCGAGATTGAAAAGAACGAGATCGTGTTGGAGGAGAACCTCCGCGCCCTCGGCGACTACACGGTCAATGTGAAGCTGAATGCCGAAGTCACCGGCACGGTGAAAGTGCAGGTGACCAAGCAGGAGGCATAAACATTTCTTTCTGACTTCACTCTCCACGGCGGGGCACTCCGGTTTTCGGGGTGTCCCGCTTTTTTTGTGAAGCGTTCCCCAAGAGGGTGCCTAGTTGAACTTTTGCTTAACGCTATGTTCCCCACAAGGGTACCTAATTGAAGTTCAATTTGTGGTGTGAACAGTGAAT
>JAFXSU010000012.1 GCA_017525435.1 Victivallales bacterium | reverse complement strand
TTGGAGATTTTGCGTGCGAAGTCGATCGAATTCTTTTTTGTGTGATGTGTTTTCGTTTTTCAGTTCCTGAACATCACTCTGCCACTTGACGCGTAGGTCTTGTATTGTTCTATATAACAGCCATATAGCCAAAACATTAATCAGAATCAGGAGTCCGATGAGTATTGACTTTAGTTGCCTTTGTTTGGGGGTGCCGTTATCGTGAACGGCAATGCGGATTTTTTTGCCAGGTGTCTGTTGTCGAACTTCGCGCTTGATTTCCTTTTCATCAGGTCGCACAGTGACCTTTTCTTGTTTCAACTCTTTGTCATTCCAGAAAAAGAAGCCTTCAGTCTCGGCTTGCGGGTCAAAAACATACGCTGGCTGCCAAGGAAGGCTGAAGAAGTTCTCATGGATAAAGAAATCCATATTGGACAAAAAGATGCCGAAGCCCGGATGTGTATGATACCAGCCGACAATTTTCTTTTCAGGATACTTCGCAGCCAATTCGGCATGGATATAATCCCAGGTCTCCGAGGTAAAAGTCACACTTCCGGCCTGATGGTCGGCATGTTTCCCTTCAATTCGCGCATCAATCAGCAAGTAGGCTTCCTTGTCCCAACAGAGGTTTCCCACCAGCACCCCACAGACTTCCTTATGCATGCTGGAACGGCCATGCTCTTTTATGGCATTGATGACCGATTGCAAAACAACAGTGCGCGAAGAACCTAGTTTTATGTCATTCGGCAATGCCTTTTTTATGCATTCTTCCTTCTTGATGTTTGCAAATTCAGCCATAAGACAACCTCCACTTAATCCAGCAGTTCACCCAAGACACATGGAGCATCACCCGCAAATTCAAAACCAACCAGGTGCTCGCCATTTCGCGCCCAAACAATGTCATAAGGCGGCACGCCAATCTCGGCAAAAGTCTTCTCACAGAAATCCTCGTCACCGTGAATCGTGAAAAATGTATTTACTTCACGATTTTTGCCACATTTGGGGCATGCTGCCAAAGAAACTTTGGCCTTTCCAAGCGACATAAAGACTTTTTCAGTTTCCTTGCATTCAGGGCACCTAAGAGATGCAAGCACATCTCGCCCTAGTTCCAGAACGGTTTCATTTCCCAGCCGCTGCTTTGCCAATGACAGCAAATCAGCAATCTTGACTTCTGTCGTCTTATTTTGCATTGGGTAAATGCGTTCGGCCGTGTCATGGGAATAGCATTCCTCTTTCTTCTGATATTCAATCAAATACGAATCAGAAGAAATTCCATTGAATACAAATCCTTTTCCCGCAATTGTTTCCATGCCGTGGAGCAGTTTTACAGCCTCTTGGCACTGCACTCCTGCAATGATGGAACTAATGGTAGGAGTGGTTGGGACCTTGCCACCTTGCATTTCATCCCTGGTAAGCAGATTGCAGGAACGGCGGCGATTCAACAATTGCCAGTCGGTTTCTGACATTGTGCATTCGTAGCACGGGCCGTCAGGCACAAAGACACGGGCAATGCCGTTGATTTGCTCAATTGCCCCGTCAATCCAGGGTTTGTTCACTTTCCAGCAATTTCGGTTGATGGCCAGGCGAGCCTCTCGGTTATCCAAGCCAGCTATCACCAGGTCCGCCCAGTTGTATGCGCCCAATCCAAGATCGTAGATTATATTCCCATGGAAGAAGTTGACCTTCATGTCGGGGAAAATGTCTTTGGCGCTTCTGGCCGCCACTTTTGCCTTTGAAGAGCCATTGTCCTTGGCTCTATATAAGACAGAACGCGAAAGATTTGAATTCTCGATGTTATCCAAATCCGCAATCAGCAAGTGGCCAAATCCAAGCAGGGCAAGATTTTTGATGATTTCATTGCCCAAGGCACCTGCGCCTATCACAAGAACCTTGGCATCGCGAATACGCTTCTGATCCCACCAGCCAATCAGGCTAAATCGTTGAAAACGATCTTCTTCTGGAGTAGAAGCAACAAGCTCTTCTGCGGTTACTTTTAGGATTTGGTCACTCATTTCCATGCTCCCGTTGAAATTATCCTGCGGTGATTTCCGGCTGAAGACGGATGACATCGCCTTCCTTGCAACCAACATCTGCTAGGCATTGGGTGTCCTGAAGTTGCTTGCCACTCGGCTTGTGATGGAACTTATACGAGAGCGGTTGACCATCAGGACCATTCTTGGGGAGATTCATCTTGTCCAAAAGAACAGCAATGATTCGATTCACTGGGGCATTGTCAGGCAATTCAACTTCCTGACGCTTGTTGCCAGTTGCATCCCAAATTTGCACAGTAATGTTTGCCATGTTTGATTGCTCCTAAATTTCAGGGGGTAGTAAGTCAGTTTTGTCAATGGGTAAAAGTGCGTTATTCAAATCTGCCCACATCGCAGCTTCACCATCCAATGGGCTTTTGATGTTGTATGATTGGTAGGCAATCATTTCACCGATTCGAATAACCAAATCGCAAAGTCGTTCTCCCGCTGTCCAGTGATCGCCAATACAGATAACCGCTGGTTCAATGTTGGGATGGAAAATTGGTGTGAGCATCCTGCATATCGGTTGAGTTCTTGGATATGTCCCAGGCAATTTAATTTCAACCTTGTGGTTGCTTCTATATACAATTTGACCATTGTCAAGGTGGTCGATTCCCCGAATATAGTATTCTACAACATAATATTCAGGAGGTGTTCCTTGAGCCTCAAGCAATTTTATGTAAGGATTGGCACTGAAGTACTTGTACATTAACTTTTCATCTGCCTGAAGACGTCTTTGCCGAGGGGACAACTTGTGTTCTGTCGAAAGTGAGAATGGCTCGTCAAACGAAATGACAATTTTCCCCGATGCGGAGGTGGACGCATTAAGAGTATTTGAATTCAGAAGATCATTATCTGCCATGTCAGACTCCTTATTGATTAACTAACATGCTATCTTACTACCTTTAAAACAGACAATCTTACACCATGACACAAAAAAAGAGCGTTGTCGAATCGTGAGGCCAATAGTACTTCCACATACCAGTACACAAGCACGATGACAACGCTCGAATTTAGGGCGTGCCTTAAATGCGCTTGTGTACGAGTATGATATGTGGAAGTTTTATGGCCTCGCAAGCACTACTCCAGTCACAGAGGACTGGCTATGTCAACCTGAATCCGTGAATTTTACTCTGTGCTGGCGGCGCCAGCACAACGCATTTTCTGTCGGCGAGGGCGCCGGCAGTACATCTACTTACAATTCACGGTTTCAGGTATGTCAAAAGAAAACGCTTTTTGATGAGTGACGACTCCGGGTTAAAGGGTGAAGGGTGCGCATTTCGTTGCGCGGAAACTAAGGAAATATAAGCGGTTATGAGAATATTGCCACGGGATTCCTATAAAATACCATTGATGATTATGATTTTGGAGGTCCTGAAGGCCCTGACGACCGACGCCTGACTCCCGAGGCTTTACAGCGATTTCGGCGGGCAATATTGGACAAAAAGTGCATTTTTGCATGTCTTGTCCAAAAAACGACGATTCATTCCGAAAGGTGTATAACAATGACGACGGCATCCTTACGGTCGGCCTGATTGATTTTCTGCAGAATCCCCAATGCCTGAATTTCTGAGTAGCCGGTCATTGCTGTCCAGCTAGGTTTTGGACAAAAATCAAGGTTGTTTGGAGAAAATTAGGATAAATATCAAGGTTGTTTTGCGGGAATATGGGTTGATAATTATCCTGAATCCGTGTATTTTTCTCTGTGCTGGCGTGGCCAGCACAACGCATCTTCTGTCGGCGAGGGCGCCGACAGTACATCTACTTACATTTCACGGATTCAGGAACTATATTCTTAACTTGCCTAATGGGACGAGTGGGACAGTTGGGACAATTGGGACAATTGGGACGAGTGGGACGAGTGGGACGAGTGGGACGGTTGGGACAATTGGGACGGTTGGGACGAGTGGGACGAGAGTGGGACGGCGACTTGCGATAACCTTGTCCCGTGTGTCCCGCATGTCCCGTGTGTCCCGGAAACCAGGCAAGTAAACTGCAAAAATCCCTAAAATTGGCCCAAAATCAAGGTTGTTTTGCGGGAATATGGGTGGATAATTATCCTGAATCCGTGAATTTTACTCTGTGCTGGCGTGGCACCAGCACAACGCATTTTCTGTCGGCGAGGGCGCCGGCAGTACATCTACTTACAATTCACGGATTCAGGTCCTCAGTTAAACACTCGTCAACTATATCTTGAAGTCCTTGCGGCGGTGTCCGTTGCGCAGGAGTGCGAATTCCCACCAGTCCTGGCAGGGAATGTTCGAGTCGAATTCGTAGGGGCCACCGCATTGGAGCGGAAGGTTGAAGGTGTCGGGCGAGAGTCGGTCGGAGAGCTGTACGGTCACGGGAATATAGACCATCCCGCCGGAGAGGTTGTCGGCGGGGGTGACGGTGATTTCGACGGGGCTGACAATGTCGCACTTTGCGGGGATGCTCACGCCGGCGGAGGGCGTGGCCTTCCAGCCTTCCGGAAGCGCCAGCTTCACGCTGACGGAGCGCGCGGCGCCGATGTCGGAGACGGCGGAGATGGCGAGCTTCTTGGGCTGGCCGGGCTGGATGTACGGTCCCTGGTCGTAGTGGCAGAAGATCTTGGTGGAGGGTAGTTCGTAGATGTAGGAATACGGGTCGCGTCCCCAGAGCAGCAGGTCGGCGCGGAGGCAGGTCTTGAGGACGTCGCGGTATTCCGGAGCGACGTAGGTCTCGCCGTCGGTGAAGGCGGGCAGGCCTTGCGGGTTGCCTGCCCAGGTCTCGTTAGCGCAGACGATGACGCGGTTGGTCAATTCATTTATGTCCGCGGGGACGTTGCTGAAGGAAAAAGTGTCGATGGTGCAGGTGACGATGGAGTCGCCGATGGGCTTGGTCCACTTTTCGGGGATCGCGGAGCGTCCCTGGATGATGCCCAGCACGGAGCCGACGGTTCCGGCGGTGCAGTCGGTGTCGTCACCGCAGTTGACGGCCAGGGCGACGGTCTTGCCGAAATCGCCTTCGCCGTAAAGCAGGGCGAGCATCACATAGCCGATGTTGACTGCGGCGCGGAAGTGCAGGCCGTCGTTGAAGGCGTTCCAAACCTGGTTGCGGGCGTCCTTGAAGGAAACCTTCTTTGCGTAGGAGTCGCGGGCGATCTTGACGGCCTTGGCGATTTGCGAGTCCTGCGGGATGCGCGCCAACGCGATGTCCAGGAGCTTCTGGAGGTCGGACTCGACGAAAGCGGCGGCTTCGAGGGCGCAGGTGAACATCTCGGCATAGACGCCGTCGCCGGAGTGGTCGCAGCAGGAGTCGCAGTAGCCGTAGTAGGCGGCTTCATCGGGGGAGCCGGGGAAGAGGCAGGCCCAGATTTCGGAGCGGATCCAGGCACCATTGGAGTCCTTGTAGCGTTCGTTGTTGCAGGAACCGGAGAGGGGCGGGATGAGACCGTTGCGGATGTTCGCCTGGCAGACGCCGTATTCGGACATGTGGCCGAGGATGTAGGAGAGCCAGTACTCTCCGAGGGTGCGCTCGTTGAGATGCCAGACACCGTAGCGCTCGACGGCGGCGAGCCAGACCAGCTGGAGATCGAGGTCGTCGTTGGGCAGTGGCTTGCCGTCAGTGAGGCCGGTGTAGAAGGTCACGTCGTTCATCTCGAGCTGCCCCTCGTAGGGCCCGCCGAGGGTGCCGCCGACATTCTTGCCCATCCAGCAGCCTAGGACCTTGTCGCGGTATTCGTTGCGGTTGAGTTGGACCTTGCAGGGAAGGATTGGATATTCGAACATAAGGTTAGAGGTTGGAGGTGAGAGGTGAGAGGCTAGAGGTGAGAGGTTGTCCTGCTGGCGCCAAGGGAGGCGAGAGGTGGAAGTTGAAAATGGGAAACAGGTTTAATATAGCCTGCGGAGGTTGGTTGTCATTTTGCGGAGGGCTTTTTGCCCTGGTAGAGCTGGTTGATGAGGTCGAGGATGCGCTTCGGGGCGTCCACGTTGTCCATGCTCAGTTCAGCGTCGGCGGTGGCGGAGGTTCCGATGTGGATGTCGCCGATGTCCAGAAGGCGCTCAGTGATGTTCTGACGCAACCATGTGGCGCGGATGTCCTTGTGGCGGACTTCGACCTCGTTGCGGGTGATGACGCCTTCGTCGAAGCGCAGGCGGTAGGTGGTGATGGTATAGACGGTGAAGACACGGCGGATGGCACGTGCGCAGAACCATAAGAAATCTAGGAAGAGCAGCGTCAAACCGATGCGCAACACCCAGGCGGTGTCAATGTCGCGCTGTGCCGCAATTGCAAGCATCCCAATGAGCAAAAGTGCGAAGAGGATTCCGGGTGGCAGCAGAATTTTCCAAGTGGAATGGATGGTCAGCAGGACTTCCTCCTCCGGTTCGCTGGTGGAACCACTGGAGACTGAGGAGCTCGAATCAGCGGGTGGGGTGTGCATCGGCGAAGGCGCAGGAGTCGCCGTTGGCTTGGAGGAGGACGGCATGGTGTTGGGTGCGGGAACCAGCGGCGCACCGCGTCCATCCAGGAACTCTCCACAGTAACGGCACTTGATGGCACCGGCCTTGATGGTTTCTAGGCAGTAGGGGCAGGTCTTGGTGGCGGGTGAGGGCGATGCCTCTGGGAAGAAGGCATGTCCGCAGTAGGGGCATGTGGTCTCATGGCCTTCGATTCGCTCCGGTGGCTCGAAGGTCTTTTTGCAGGCTGGACAGGTTGTGTTCATAACTTGTTTAAAATTAAGTAATTATGAAAAATGATAGAAAAGCTGAGATTTCGTTGGAAAGTTGCGGTGCTGACTTGAAACTTGGCAGATGGGCAATTAAATTAGCAGTGGGACGCGCGGGTGGGGTATTACCCCCACCCTATAGGAAAAGGCCTGCGAGTTCTAAAACCTGAAATCTGAGATCTGAGATCTGAAATCTGAAATCTGAGTCCTGAGAACCGAAATCCGAGTCCCTGAACCCCAAGTCCTGAGTCCTGAGCCCTGAGACCTGAGTCCTGAGACCTGAGTCCTGAGACCTGAGAACCGAAATCCGAGTCCCTTGGGCCCGCGCTCTGCGATCCGCGATCCGAGTCCCTGACCCCCAAGCCCTGGAGTCTGAGACCTGAGTCCCTCAAGTCTGAGATCCAAGAACCGAAATCTGAGTCCCTGAACTCCAAGTCCTGAGTCCTGAGACCTGAGTCCCTCAAGTCTGAGATCCGAGAACCGAAATCCGAGT
>JAFXSU010000011.1 GCA_017525435.1 Victivallales bacterium | reverse complement strand
TCGTTCGGACGCTCGTTGAAATATCCCGCCAGCTGCACGCCCACGGGCGGAGTGATGATCTCTTGTGCGTAACCGACTTTGAACATTGCGATTCCTCCCGAAGATGAGACACGATTCTGACATTATGGCTTTAAGATAATGCTCCGGTGGGAAATAACCTCGGACAGGCATTACAAAAGGCTATGTTCCCCAAGAGGGTACCTACAGGAAACAAATGATTAGTAGGAAACAATGAGAATTGCTGTTCACGCCACAAATTGAACTTCAATTAGGTACCCTTGTGGGGAACATAGCGTTACAAAAACTGACGAAAGAATTGTAATTTTCGGACAGAAGGATGCCCCGTTTTACTGATAATACTTCTCGAAGAGGTCTGCCGTATCGGGGAATTCCTCGGCGGTGCGTTTGGCCAGCTCGCTCACCACTTCCGTCTGGCCGGTGGCCACACCGAAATCCAGAAGGCGGCCGATGTGTTCCTGCAACGCGCGCCGAGTAGTGGTACGCCTCCTCTCCGTCTGCCGTTCCTCAGAGATGGGAGGGGCTCCCGCCGGCATCGGAATCTGTGCAAGACGCGAGAGGACATACCGCTGGCGGTTCATCTCCCTTTCGTATTCGGCATTGAGATCCGGAATGAAGACCTGTAGGAGATCGTATGCCTTTTCGTCATAGAGCGTATCCTCGGCGCCGCGCCAACAGGAAAGCGCCAGTTCCGGCTCGTCTTTCGAGAGGTCGGTTAAGAGCTCCAAGGTACGTTCCTTCGTGCCAAGCACGTCGTTGAAATTGCAGACTTCCCGCAACATTGCCCACGCCACGTATGCCTCGCGTTCCTCCTGCGTCATATCTTCCCGGAAAGACTTCTGGTCGAAGAGAATCTTCGAAATCGGGATAGTCCGCAGGGCATCCTCCAACTGGGCAGCCAGTTCGCGAAGCTTGTCCGCAGCGGGTGGATAGACATTCACCAGATTGCGCCATTCCGTCAGTGCGAAAGACCCCCGAACGCCCTTTGAGCTCTCATAGTCATGTTCAAAGGTCCAAGTGTAGTACTCCACAAGCTTTTCCAAGGCGTCCAGGAACTTCTGGTTCTGGATGTCCTTGTGAACCTCCATCTCACGTTGGAAGATCTCCTCGCTCTTCCGGGCAATTTCATCTTCCGACTGCGGCTTTTTCGCAGGACGAGTACGCTGAAGACCGCCCGATGGATTTGATTTATTTCCTGAAGGATCAACGCTTTCCGCAGTATATTCCGTCAGGTGGTAGCCCTCCGGGATCGGGCGTGACCGGAATGCAAACAACCAGACCAGGCAAAGAATGACAACGACTGCTATTACACACCAAGCGGTTTTCATTTACTTTCTTCAAGGTTAGAAGAACTAGCCGCCCTAGCAGAACTAGGAGGACTAGCAGAACTAGCAGGGCTAAGCTGGTTAGCCCCTAAAGAACACTACACCAATTCACCGAGGAGGTCGGAGACGCTCATGAGGTAGCGCGGGAGATGGAAGAAGGTCTTCCACTTGCCGCCCTTGAGGTAGTGGGTAGGCTCGCCCTGGCGGTTGAGGTAGCCGAACCACTCGCCGTACTGCGGGTCGGCGAAGTGGCTGAAGCTGTATTTGTCGAGCTTGTCGAACCACGCCAGGAAAGTCTCGTCCTTGGAAATCACGTAGGAGAGCAGCGCGGTGGTGGCGGCCTCGTTGTGGACCCACCAGAGCTTCATGTCCGCCTGGAGTTCCAGATGCGGCTTGCCGAGGGCGTCCATGAAGTAGAAGATGCCGTCGTACTTCTGGTCCCAGCCGAATTCCAGCGTGCGTTTGACGATGGCGAGGATCTTCTCGTTGTGTTCGGTGCGGCCGGCCTGGCGGAGGTAGTTGAGCAGGAATCCCATCGCCTCCAGCGTGTGGCCGGGGTTGAGCATGCGCCCCTGGCAGGACTCCAGGTCGAATGTGCCGTCCTCGCAGACATTCTCGAACATCAGCTTGAGTTCGGGGTTCCAGAACTTTTCGAGCACGAGGTCCACCGTGCGGTCGGCGTCCGCCTGATATTCGTCGTTGCCGAGGCAGTTCTTCATCACGAGGGCGAGATTGGCGATCATCATGAACATGCCGAAGGACTGGTAGGCGGTCTTGGCGGGCATCGCCTTGTTCCAGCGTCCGGCGGGATTGCCGGAGTTCACGCGCCTGAGGTAGTTGCGCATCGCGGAGTTCGCCTCGTCGGCGTATTTCTGTTCCTTGGTGGCACGGTAGAGTTCGGCCGCGCCCATGGCGGCGAAACAGTCCGAGAAGACATTGTACGGCGCGATGGTGGGCTCGCCCTTCTGGTTCAGCGCGAAGTAGTACGAGCCGTCCTCGGCCTTGCCGTGCTTCGTCAGGAAGTCGTAGCCCTGCTTCGCGATGTCCAGAAACTGCGGCTGCGAGTAGCGCGAGGAATAGAATGCGGCGAACATATAGACGATACGCCACTGCATCCACATGTATTTCGTGGTGTCATAGACGCTGCCGTCGCGGTCGAGGCTGGTGAAATAGCCGCCGTACTGCTTGTCGATGGCGTGGTTTTCCCAGAAGGGAATGACATCCTTGGTAAGCGTATCGTCGTAGCGCTGTCGAATCTTGGCAAAATCCATTTTCATAATTAGCAATGAGCAATTAGCAATTAGCAATGAACTATGGGAAATGACCTATCGGGGGTGCGGGGGCACAGCCCCCGTAGAATTGTAGTCTTACTTCTTCCGTCGAATCACGCGGGAGTCCTGTGAACCATTTTTCTTCTGTCCCTCTGGCGGAACAGTAATTTGTCGTGTGGTCATCTTGGAAGTATCGATGTTGCCGCCGAGCGCGCGGTCATTGCCGCTGCCGGAGACGCTGGAACGGATTACCAGTTCGGGAGCCAGCACCACGGGATGTGCATCCAAGTGCTTCCAGCACTCCTCGTATGCGGTGACATCTTCCGGCAGAGGAGTAAAACGCCCTTCGCTTCCCCTGCCTAGCACGGAAATCAGTTGAAGACGCGCAAGCAACTGGGTGACCTGGCCATTCATCGTGAAACCGTAGTCCGCCAGATTATCGCGGTAGAAACCGACATACTCCTTGGGATGCGGAAGCGCCGATGCGGAGGAAGCCGTCATCTCGGCCTGTTGTGCAAAAACCGCCAGCGGCCAAGCCTCGTTCAGCAACGCAGCGGCCTCCTGGTCATGTCTGCCATGCCGATAAACCGCCTCGGCGACGACCCCGACCAGCCACAGGCGTTCGGCAGAATAGGTCATCGACGGGATATCCGCCGTCGCCCCGAACATATCGGGAAGGAATGGTCGCTTTTCCAGTCCGTTGGTAGCCGCCATGCCCAGTTTCACCAGCTGAGCCAGATGTTCCGGATTGGTCTCCGCATCCTGAGCCAGGAACTCCGCCAGCCAAGGCGTCAACGGATATTCGCTGGCAATGCCATCCCCCAGCGCAAGCTCCGCTATCGCATTTCGCAACATCAGCACTTTTGCGGCCAGATTGAGCTTTGCCGAGGCTTCGGGGAAAAGTTCCAGATGACGCCCCATCGCCAGCCCGCAAAGGCTGGCAATCTCCATGCGCAGTTCAAAACTGGGCTGCCAGTCCAGCACCACTTGTGCATCTGGATAGGTCAGCGCCGCCACAAACTCGCCATTTGGCTGTATCTGCGTCAGGAGGTAATTCATCAGCGGAGTCAATTCCGCACGACATGCCACCGCCGTGGCATCGTCATCCGGAAGAACCTGGCAGAGTTCGGCGAGTGCAAGATAGGCGTTGGCAGTGGCTTCAAGCTCCATCAGCCTTCGCGAGATCTCCATCTGGCTGCCGCCGTCGTAGTCGCCCTCTACGCTCTCATCCTCCACAACCGCCGCATAAAGGCGCTGCGAGGCAGGCTTGCGAGGTGCGGTCGAGTTCACGAAATCCGGACCTAGCTCACCTGGGTCGAAATGCTTGATGGACTTGAGAACGGGCTTCACTGCCGCGCGAGCCGCCGTCAAGAGTTCCCGTCGGTCAGCACTGGGAAGCCCGTCCAGGAGTGCCGTGCGTACCAACGCGACCACCAATTGCGACTGATCCCAGACCGCCGCCTTGCCATCCGGCCGCGACGCCACCCATTCCAGAAATGGACGCTCGTATTTGCCATTCTCATCCATCATCCCGCCGAGCCGTTTCGCCAAAGCCAGCGCACTGCCCTGGAGATCCTCCATCTGCTGGTTCACAGGATGGCCGCGGAAGAGTCGACATGCCGTAGCCGCGTCCGCATAGTAGCTGTCGCTTTCAAAGATGTTGACATTGAAACCAGTGGAGGCAGCGCCCATCTTCGTCCAGAGTTTCCATGCTCCCCACAATCCGCTCTCAGCAATGAAATTCGACACTGCTTCAATCGAGAGCTGGTGTTCCGGCGTCGTCAGGCACCGCCCCATCAGCTGTTCTGGCGTGAAAGCGAAGGCCGCCACGGGATCGAAGGCGATACCCACCGCGCTGGTCAGCAGCAAACGGGACTTCGCAATCACGAAATTCTGGATCGGCAATGTCGCCTGCACAACATCCAGGCGCAGCGAATCCCACGCCAGTGGATTGGCGAGCTTCTTGCGGAAATTCTCCGGCAACGGCACCTTCAGCAACGGATTCGGCTTGGCTTTCCGGCGCTGTTTTTCAGTCATATTCTCATATTCTTCTTTTGCACGAGCGACCTGCCCTTCCAATTCGGACTTGATTGCCTCCGCATATTCCAGCTCACGCTTGGCGACAATCGCCAACAGCCGCCCCAGAGCATCCTTGAAGGAACTGCCGGATGCATAGTAGGTGCGCCCTAGATAAATCCCATCGCCGAGCGTAAGAAATAGCACGCGCGGCGTGGCATCATCATACGAAATGCTGGCCAGAATCTCCTTCACGGACTTCCTGACCAGCATTCCGGCACGCAATTGCTTGGTAAGTTCGATGCCCTGCTCCGCCGTCAGCGCAGCGGGTTGCTTGACATCATCAAACCAGACCTCCGTCTCAGTCACCATTGGCGCTGGCGGCTGCTTTTTTGCCGCCAGGAGTGGAAGAGAACACATTACCAGCAAGGCAACAAGGAAAAATCGGCTGCATTTCATTTTTGCTCCTAGTAGTTTCTCCCAGGGCTTGAATGGCGAGGTCTGTTTTTTGCACGGAAAATCCGTGCCCCGCGAATTCACGCGGGGTTGGTTCTGCGGGGAATTAAAGCAGCTCGGCAATCTGCACGGCGTTCAGCGCCGCGCCCTTGAGCAGCTGGTCTCCGCACACGAAGAAGGCCAGCGCATTGTCCCGCGAGAGGTCGTAGCGCAGGCGACCGGCCAGCACATTGTACTGCTCGTTGGACTCGCAGGGCATCGGGAAGTGATTGTTCGCCGCGTCGTTCACGATGGTCAGCCCAGGGGCCTTGGACCACGCCGCCAACGCATCCTCGACGGTGACCTTGCGGTCGAATTCGACCGTGATGGACTCCGCATGGCTGCGCAGGACGGGCACGCGCACGCAGGTCGCGCACACGCCGATGCCGTCGTCGTGCATGATCTTCTTGGTCTCATTGACCATCTTCATTTCTTCGGTATTATAGCCATTTGCGCCGATGTCGGTGTTGTGGCTGAAGACATTGAAGGCATACGGCCACTTGAAGACCTTGGGTTCCGCCTTTCCGCCGTTGAGCACGACCTTGGTCTGCTCCCACAGCTCGTTCATGCCCTTCGCGCCCGCACCAGAGGCGGACTGGTAGGTGGACACCACGATGCGCTTGACCGGCGCCAAATCATACAACGGCTTGACCGCCACCAGCATGATGATGGTCGTGCAGTTCGGATTCGCAATGATGCCCTTGTTCCACTTGATGTCCTCCGGATTGACTTCCGGAACCACCAGCGGGACATTCGGATCCATGCGGAACGCGCTGGAGTTGTCCACGACCACCGCGCCGGCCTTGACCGCCGATGCCGCGAACTCCTTGGAGATGGAGGCGCCGGCCGAGAAGAGCGCGACATCGATGTCCTTGAAGGAATCATGCGTAAGTTCCTCGACGGTCCAGGTTTTGCCCAGGCACTGCATTTCTTTGCCAGCGCTCCTTGCCGAAGCCAGAAGCCGCAGGTTCTTGACCGGGAAGTTGCGCTTTTCCAGCGTCTTCTGCATTTCGATTCCAACTGCGCCGGTTGCACCGACCACTGCCACATTGAATGATTTTCCCATTGCTCAAAATCTCTTTCTCTGAATGTTCTTGCTCTGTCAG
>JAFXSU010000095.1 GCA_017525435.1 Victivallales bacterium | reverse complement strand
TCCGCCGGATCCGCCTTGTCGATGCGGCAGATCCACCCGATGCCTTCGGGGTCGTTATTCAGGGCGGAAGGATCCTTGTCCAGCACCGTATTCACTTCGGTAATCGTGCCGGAGGCTGGCATAAAGACATCCGAGGCCGCCTTAACCGACTCCACCACGCAAAGCTGTTCCTTGGCCTTCAACGCCTTGCCGACAGTCGGCAACTCAATGAAGGTGATTTCACCCAGCTCATCGGCTGCATATTTGGTGATTCCAATCGTCGCCGAGCCGTCTTCCTTCACATCAATCCACTGGTGTTCTTCGCTGTATTTCTTCATTGGTTGTCTCCTGGTTCTACTTTTGACTCTAGTCTCTAATGAAATCCTCTTGAAATAGGCGGGTTAGGAACCGGCGCCACATCAATTTCACCTCTCAAAAAGAATTACCGCCTGGGCAACGATGGCCTCGCCGCGACCAACGGCATCCAGCCCCTCGTTTGTCTTCGCTTTCACTGAAATCTGCTCGAAAGACACCCCGAAAAGATTCGCTATCGATTTACGAATCAACGGGATATATGGCATCAGCTTCGGTCGCTGCGCAATCACCGTGCAGTCCAAATTCACCAACCGGACGCCCGTCAGGCGTTCATCGGAAAGCACCCGAACAAGCAAATCGCGACTGCTGGCGCCGGCAAACTCCGGCGAATCATCCGGAAACCACTGGCCGATATCGCCTAGCGCAAAGGCCCCAAGAACCGCATCGGTGATTGCATGCAACAGCACATCTGCGTCCGAGTGGCCTAGTAATCCTATTCCTTCGGCAGTAGATATTTCCACCCCGCCGAGCAACAAACGTCGCCCGGGCACCAACCGATGGATGTCATAGCCCTGACCGATTCGCAGATCACTCATCCCTCGGTCACCTCGGCTACAATCTTCTGCGCGGCACTCCGCATCGCCTCTCGGAACGCCTCGCCTCGGCCAGTCTCCTGGTCAGCCATCATCGGATAATCCGCCGACACCTCCACTTCGCCAATGCGATAGGGTGTCTCTGAGTCACTGGCAATTGCTTCGTATTCAACGCGAACCGTCACCTGGAACACCACCGTCTGATAGGCAGTGCCAGAGCGATCTCGGAACTCACGCTCACGAAGACGCGCACCGACTCGACGCTGATGGTCAAGGGACTTGATGCGCGTCACCAGAAGCAGACCCTCCTGACCAGCAGACGCCAAGGTTACGCCCGGAGTCTGAACTAGACTCTCCGACAACGAATTGCGCAACAATGACTCCAACCGTGGCTCGTTGGAGTAATTCACCACGGGGGCCACCGCGATTTTCTGATACTTCTCCGGCAACGAAGTGCCAAAATGATAATGGGCGCAAGAACCGCAAACCAGCAGAATTGATAATAGCAGTAACTTTTTCATTATAAATCAATTACTTTTAATTTCTGTAGCCTGGTCCGCAGGGAAATGCAATTCAAGGAGTGCTTTGGCGACGGGGGTTGACGTGCTGTCGGGATACTCTCGTATGACATCCAAGAGATAGCGCCGAGCCACATCGGGACGATAATGGTACTTCACCAGATAGAACTCCGCGCGGGAGAGCATCCGTTTCGCCTCGTCATTTTTCGCTTGGGTCATGATTTCCGTGGCCAACTCCCGCCGCGGATCATCTGGCGATGCGAACTCCAGGAAACTCTGCGCCTCCCGGATTGCCGCTTTCGAGAGTTCGCCGTCGCCGTCGGACTTGGTAGCCAGTTTTGAGAGGCACTGCGCCAACGCCAACCGCACATCGGGGTTTCGCGGAAGAAGTTTTACCGTTTCCTGATAGACCTTCACCGCCTCCTCGCGCTGGCCGTCGGCCTCCAGTTTTCTCCCCAGTACCAGCCGGTCATTCAACGACTGCTCACCGCCAGGCTGGCATTTCACAATCTCACGATAAATCTCGATGGCGACGCCAGGGTCATTGAAACGCAGAAATGTGCCAGTGCCGTGTTCAAAATAGTCTGCCAATTCACGCATCTGCTCCAGAACCGTATGCAACGGAATGAAAAAACGATAGTTGTTCACCAAATCAAAATAGACCTTCTTGGCACGATGGGACTTCTTTCCCAACAGCAGATTCTCCGCCTCGCGAACCAAGTACGACGCACGCTTTTCCGAAGAAGACGCCAATTCCGCCGCACGCCGATATTGTTCCGCCGCACGGACATACTTCTTGGCATCCGCATACTCCTGCGCCTGAAGTACCAGCTCTTGCTCCTGCTGGAATGTATCGTAGTCCTCCAAGGGGGTCAGCGAAGACTCCTGACCGACCAGCAGCAGCCCCCAGCAAAGCGTGAAAATCACAATGAATGTAGAAGAGTTTTTCATCGAGGGATTATATTCCGTTCGTTGGTTCAAAACATATAAGATAACACTGTTAATTGAAAATGACCGACATTTCCAAAAAAACAAAAAAGATTGGCATTTTCGCAATCGCCAACTCCGCTGACCCGGAAAAACTCAAAATTGGCGTGAAAAATTTTGAAGAATATACTGGAATGGAAGTCCTTCCATATTCAGTAAAATCACCGGGACCGCGACATTTTGCCAGCGACGACGCCCACCGCGCCAAAGAATTCAATGACCTCTTGTACAATCCGGAAGTCTCCGGACTTGTCGCCATCCGCGGTGGCTATGGCGTAACACGTGTTCTGGAACAAATCGACTTCGAGGCACTGCGACGAAAGGACTGCTTTCTCTGCGGTTACAGCGACATCACCGCGCTGCTTCTCGTCGCATGGAAGCATGGTTGCCGAAAACTCATCCACGGTCCCATGATTCAATCCAGCTGGGCTAACGATCCTTCTTCACAAGCATTTCAAATTGAGGCAGAAACATTTTTAAAGGTACAGGGTACAGGGTACAGGGTACAGGGTATGGGAAATGGGACGAAAGTTTCGTATGATAATCTGGAAGAGCAAAATCAACAGCCTGGTCAAAACACCAAAAACACCTCGCCACTTTCTCCTTGTACCTTGTACCCTGTACCCTGTACCCTACTCTCTCAGCCCACTATCCTGAAATCCACCTGTACCCTGTATCCTGTACCCTGTACCCTTATTCCGATGAATCTCACCTTGCTCTGCGCGCTCTTAGGCACACTATTCCTGCCAGATCTCACTGGAACCATTCTTGCCTTGGAGGACATTTCGGAACCCGCCCATGACATCGACCGCAAATTAAACCAACTCCGTCAGGCTGGTATCCTCCAACGACTTGCAGGACTAATCTTTGGACAATTTACCAATGCAGAAGACGCCGAGTTCCTTCCCGAAATACGCAAAGAATACGCCGAATTCGTTCCAGGACCAGTCATCGAGAATTTTCCTTTCGGACACTGTCATCCAAGCATTACGTTGCCCTTTGGCGATCCCGTAAATCTCTGTCAGTGGTTTCCGAAAACTGGAATATCATAAGCCTGAATCCGTGAATTTTACTCTGTGCTGGCGGGGCGTCAGCACAACGCATTTTCTGTCGGCGTGGCGCCGACAGTACATCCATTCCCAATTGTCCCAATTGTCCCAGGCGTCCCAATTGTCCCAGGCGTCCCAGGTGTCCCAGACGTCCCAATTGTCCCAGGCGTCCCAGTTGTCCCAGGCGTCCCAGTTGTCCCAGGCGTCCCAGTTGTCCCAGGCATCCCAGTTGTCCCACGCGTCCCAATTGTCCCACGCGTCCCAATTGTCCCACGCGTCCCAATTGTCCCAGACGTCCCAGTTGTCCCAGTTTATAGCTTTCCAAAAAATAACACTGCTTTGCGACTTGAAAAACCCAATAACGCTCGTATATTAAAAGATGATTGTCGTTTGATCAAAACTCGTCTGTAAAAACCCTGTTCAGCACCTTGTAAAAATCATGTCAAAGAACCTGTAGAAAAGGTTTTCTACAATTTCAACAGCATCCAATCAACAATCTTTTAAACAAACATAACTTAGTAATGCTTAGTTAGTTGTGTTTTCTTTTTACACAATTTCTTGGCTCTACTAATTCTAAATTTTAAAATTATAAAACCAATCATAATAGCAATGCGGAGCTTTTCGAGGAAACTTGAAATCCCGTGTTGCGACAGGAGAACCTCAAATGAAATTCACAGTAACCACTGAAAATCTCCTCGACGGTCTGCGCCATGTGATGAGCGCCATCAGCAGCAAGCCAGTCATCCCGATTTTGAGCAATATCTTGGTCGAAGCAAAGAATGACCAGCTGACCCTGACGACCTATGATACGGAAATGCGGATCAAGACCGCTGTCTCCGCATTGGTGGAGGAAGAGGGTGCCGTTACCATCCAGGCCAAGAAATTCAACGAAATCATCAGCCGTCTGCCGACTGGCGATGTGAACTTCGTCTGTGCCAATGATGCGCCTGAGACCATCAAGCTTTCGTGTGGCAACGCCAAATACACCCTCCATGGCATCCCCGCTGCCGATTATCCGGGTGCCGATCCCTTTGTCGAGGATTGGGCGTTTGCCATTGGTGGCAAAGACCTCATCGACGCACTCGTCAAGGTCGTCTATGCCCGGAGCGATGACGAATCACGCAAGGCGTTGAATGGCATCCTCTTCTCCATTCGCAGTGGCATCCGTACCGTGGCCGCCACAGATGGTCGCCGCCTGGCACTTGTCGAGGCTCCCGTTGCCGTTGCCGAAGGGAGTGACGCCACGGAGGTTCGTGACGGCGAGTTCATCATGCCATACAAAGTCGTCGCGGAATTGATTAAGTCTTTGGACCAGAGCAAATCCGTGGTGGTTCATCTGACCAAGGCGATGGCGGTCTTCGAGACAGGCTCCACCACCATCATGAGCAAGCTGGTCGAACAGACCTACCCGAACTACCGTTCCGTGATTCCCGTCAGCTTCCATCATGAAGTCACCATTCCGCGTGCTCTCTTCCTTGATGTCCTCAAGCGCATCTCGCCCGTCATCTTCGACAGCGGTGATACGGCAGGTTCTGTGAAATTGGACATCGTGGAGGGCAACATGACCCTTTCCGCCTCCTCCTCCGAAGTCGGCGATGCCAATGAGACCATCGGCATTGCCCTCAAGGGCGACCCCATTTCCATCTCCTTCAACCCCGCATACCTCTCTGATCCAATTAAGTCGCTCAGTTGCAATGAGTTCGTCCTGAAATTCAACGATGCCGTTACACCCGTTGAACTCACTGGCGATCCGGGCTTCATCTACATCCTGATGCCCATGCGTAGCTAGTGCGGAAACGCCGTGTTTTGGTCGGAAGGGACTTTTTCAGTATCTTTTCCGGCAGAAAATTTTCTGCAGAATCGAGCCGGAGTGAGGTGACTCCACCTCAAGATTTTTCATGAAAAACCATGAATATCTCTGGTTCCGCTTGCTTTTTTCGCTTTTTTTTCGTAAAATTTACATAGGTATTTTAAGGTAGTTGTAGATAATTTCCCCGTCTGCGACTTTCTCTTTCACCTTTAAGCCTTGAATCTGGAATGCCAAAATTCTCTCTCAAACTGACTGCTGCGCTGTGCTTTAGTTGCATCATCGCAATCCTTGCCGGGGACTTCATGCATGGGGCGAAGGACACTGGTGCCACCGCCCTTAGCCTCGCGGAACTCGCAGGTGCCGACCAGGCATCGTTGATTGAGGCCGAGGGCTTGCCGGATGGTGCCAAGGGCACGGGGCTCATTGCGCTCTCCAACCAGAGCATCACCTTCAAGAACCCGGTGATTCCCAATGAGAAAATTGGCGACTTCTCCGGAAAAATCCTCCGCTTCTACGTCTGGATCAAAGCCGATGGCTTGGTTGCCAAAAACCTCTGGTTCGATGCGCCGACCATCACGCTTGACCTCTATGACGACTACGGCGCGACTCTCGTCCATGCCTCCAGCCTTTTCAAAACCCGCGGAACCTATCCTTGGCACTGCTACTACGTGGATGTGAAGCTGCCACAGCACATCACCATCTCCGGAAAAGCCGCCAACGCACTCTCCGATGACCTCCAGGCGTTGCTGGACGCCGCTGGCGACACCTTCGGTGACGGCGATGTCACGCTGACTCAGCCCGGACTCTATCTGACCCTCTCCGCGATGGGCGAAGGAACCGCCACCTTCGGCGGAATTTCCTACGAAGTCATTACCGCCAAACAATTTGCCGACCATTCCAAGTGGCTGGATCCTGCCAGCGGAACCTGCGCTCCCAATCCCGAATACGACGAACTGCCCGTCATCCTCTATTTCGGCGTCTCTGCAGACCATCCCTGGAAGTTCCTGGAAGGCAACCAGGCTTTCGGCTCTCTTCTGACCATCCAGGGTCTCCGCGACTATCTTTCGGCCAACTGCAATGACTGGTTCCATCTCCAGAAGGGCATTGCGATGCTCCCGTATCTCTACACCACCGCTTCCCTTCTCCAACTCGCACCCGCCTTTGAGGAGGGCTGGCTTGAAGCGCTTCGCAATGAATTGATTGCCCGGCAGGATTTCGCAACCGGCTTCTGGACCATCAATGGCATCCCGAATCTCCTCGCCACCGAGGCAATTGCCAGCAACTGCTTCATGCCCAATACTCTCAAACGCGCTGATGTCTCTTCAACGCAGACGCCATGGATGGCGGCTGGGGACGACGCGGTGTTGCAGCACCCCGCGGAAATCATCAATACCCTCCTGGCCAATCGCGTCGAAGGCCTCCCCGCCTGGAACGACTTCTTCATGCAACCCCCCGAATTTGGCGGTCTCTCGCGGGATACTGCGGTTTCCCTCTCCGCCACCACCGCCGCCATCAAGCTTCTGGCGCAGGCTGCCAGTCTCCTTCCCGCCACTGACCCGCAACGGGAAGAGGCCAGGGAGGCCATCAAACAGGCATACGCATACTCGATGGGGACTTTCCTTCTGCCTTCCAGACCAGGACTTTGGCGCGAGGACAGCATCTCCGCCAACCCCAGCGACTCCGGCGCCTTCTTCCTCGACCTCCTGAATGCCACGTCGGTCTTGGAACACCGCGTGAATCCGTCGTTGCCGGCACCCAACATCGAAATCCTCTCAGAAAACGAGAAGGGCATCCGCGTTGTCTGGAAAGATGTCCCCAAGAACCTCAATTCCGTCCGCATCTACGCCGCCCCCGCCAATGTCAAGCCACAGTTGCTCACGGAGAAGAACATCTGCTGCTTCATTGAACGCGAAGACGCTTCGTTGCGCAACGAAGACCCGCTGGTCGCCACGCGGAAGATCGCCGATGCCGCCCGCACCGAGTGGAATCTCACCCCCGATTCCATCGGGTGTGACTACCTTGGGACCAAGGTCAATGCACTGCCCAAGCGGCTCCCGTTGGGCAAGGCGGAGAAGCCCGTCAATGTCGAACCCCCGGCCGTCACCCTCTACACCGTCGCCGACAATGCCGGCGAAGAGGACACCTCCATCGTCTTCTACGCCGTTGGAGTCAACACCTACGGCGAATGCACCGACTACATTCCCCTCCAGGCCGCAGAACCCAGCGTCGATTTCTAACTTCTCATTCCCTTGGGCGGCCGTAGGAGCCATGCTCCGAAGGCCCCTCATTCCTCATTTGAATGAAGCGTAATTTCACCCTAGTCGAATTACTCGTTGTCACGGTGATCATCGGAATCATCGTCGGGGCAGTCGTGCCGGCGTTCACCCGGCTGATGACTGGCAACGCCGTCTCCTACGGTCTCCGCATGACCACTAGCCAGCTCAATATGGCTCGCGTCGAGGCCTGCGCACGTCGCAAGTACGTCGCCGTCGTGTTCCCGGATAATGGTTTTTCTTCTACCACTTCCAATATCGGTTACCGCTGTGCTTTCCGTTCCTGCTTCGTTGAGAAGAACGGATCGAACTACAAATTCAAGGAGTGGGTGCCCGGAACCAAGTGGGAATATCTCCCTAAAGGGGCGTATTTTAGTGATTTGACAGACACGGCTCTTCCCCTGGAAATAACGGATGTCGTGGATGTTGACGGTCTTCTGGCTGACGGGTCGCATACCATTCGTGCGGTGATTTTCAGCGACTCCGGTCGTGCAGCAGAAAAGAAAACTTTTGCAGTCGAGGTTCGCGAAGGCGTGGTGGCTGATAATGCGACCGTCACTCGCAACAACAACGATGCCAACAAGCTCACCGCCAAGGTGAATAAATACACCGGCAGCGTCAGCACGGAGTAATCGAAACCCATGAAAAACCAGCTCCGTAAATTCCAGTTCACCCTCGTGGAGGTGCTTATCGCGATGGGCATCTGCGTCGTGGGCGTGGTCAGCGTGATGGGACTTTTCCCTGTCGGCGCCAATGCCACCCGTGATGCAAATATGGCCTTCTACGCCGACCAGGCCGCCGAGCAGATGCTCTATTTCACGAAGTACGCTGTACTTAATGCAAAAGAAAAAGTTATGGATGACGCCTTCCCAGATGGCTATTATTATAGATTTTCACCTGTCATTTTCCAAAAAATGACTAGTGGCACGAAAGTTGGAGGGGGAGAGTGTGATGGTTGGGATCTCGGCGACCCCGATGACCCCGATACTCTTAGTGAAACCGACTCCTATAAAATAATCGCCAAGCCGTCAGCTGCTGACGAGCCAACCAGTTGGTCTGATCTAGAAGACGATACAATCATCCAAGACCACCTGAAAAGCGAAGAGATTACGAACAACATGATTACCATGTTGACCAATGCTGGAACGAAAATCCAAAAGGCCTCCTGGAATCTTTATCGGCTGGGCTTTATCACGAAAAATGGCGCCGATGACATTGAAGATTTCGCCTGTGTGATTCGACTTTGGGCAACACCGGTCTATCTTCCCCAAAATACAGGAGAGACGGATATCATCCTGCCACGCATTGCCACTTTCCACATCGAGGTCAGCTGGCCGGCTGACCTTCCCTACGAGCGTCGCCAGAAGTCCGAATACTCCTTGGACGTCTATGTCCCAGAACGCTAGAATCTTGGGCTATAGCGAATTGCGAATGAAACAGTTCCGACACAATTTCACCCTGCTGGAAATCCTGGTGGCCGTCGCCGTGCTGGTCATCATGATGGGTTTCCTCTTCCAGTTCGTCATCTCCGCCCAGCGTGTGTGGGCGTCCTCCACCGCACGTACCCAGTTGGCGGATCAGGCAAATACTGTTTTCCAACTTTTGAGTGAAGATTTCAACCAAATGATCACAATCAACGCTTCGGAAAATCCCGATTCGGTGATAGGATGGTATTGTGACCCGGATCCTAAGCCTCCTGCCGTGGAAAAAAACTTGAACGAGTTCTGTTTCTTCGGTTATGACCGCGATGATGCCGATGGCGCGCTTTACGGCGTGATGTATTTTTACCTCCCGAAAGGCAATGGCAGTTCTTATCTTAACGGAAGGTTGTACCGAATTCGAACCAATCAGCCTGCCTGGCATAAGATTGGAACAAATTCCACGCCAAATTCTAGGACGGATTTTGACCTGACTGGTTCGCAAATCGACTCAAAACTCGAAGCCTTCCTCACGGATTCTAAACTTCAGGCTTTCCTTGCCAATCCAGAATCTGAGACCGCGACGGAGGATCTCGAAAATTACCTCTTCAACAATCCATTGGATCCAGATCTTGAAACGGTTAAAGTGCTCGATGGCTATCTTGTTGCCGAGAAAGTCTCCGAGTTCATAATCCGTGCGGCCGGAGACACCAGCACTACAGTTTTGCCCAGATTCCTTCGCGTTACCATGAAAATCCAGGTTCCGGATGACCTGGCAAATACCGCCAGTGGCGATCAGGTAATGGATCGCACCTTCTCCCGCGTCTTCTTCTTTGGCACAGGAAAGTGATTTCCCAGGACTCTTTCGTCCGCCATCATTGGAATTAGCCAAATTGCTAATTGCTAATTGCTAATTATGAAAAAGCCAAACTTTCATCAGAACGAGCAGGGCTCGGCGATTCTCATCGTCCTGGGCATCCTTACGCTGGTGCTGACATTGGCGCTGGTCTTCGTCGCCACCAGCCGGAACGCACGGACTATCGCCACGGCAGGTGCTGATTATGCGAAAGCAGGACTGATTGCGGAGTCCGCCGCTGCCCGTGCCGAGGCAGCGTCATATTATATCCAATCTGTAATCACGGGCAACAGACCCCCGGAGGACGACAATGTAAATGACCTCGTATATAACCATCAGCCTTTTTCAGGTGCTTTCAAGGTGGATGCTCGCTTGACCGATGAATCAACGAATCCTTACGCAGCTACTAACACTGAGAAGTATCGACTTATTCGAGTCCAGCATTTGAAAGGAAGGAAAGGGGCGGCGTTCAATCAGTCGGATGTTCGCCAAAATGGATATGTCCTTTATACCCATGACAAGAATAACAAGAAAGGCGCGGATCATGTGCTTTTTAATTTGTTCACCTTGACCAATTGGGGGAAGTACTATGCTCGTTCCACATATAACTTTCAAGGTAGCCTTGGTAGGGAAGATAATTACAATGCTAGTTTCACCTATCAGAATATCCTGGACGAGGACGGACATGTCCAGAGTCGATACGCCTTCCTGATGGTTCCCGAAGGCCCGAAGTTTAACGTCAACAGAATGGTGTTGGCTGGCGGAAGCGGGACAAATGTTGTTCCTGAAGTGCAGTCCGGAGTGCTTGCGAAGCCTGATGACTGCGAACCCGATGACTTTGGTGATGACAGCCTTCATGACGAAGGGCACAGTTACTTTGCCATTACCGGATATGAGTATAAGGATGCCGACGACCCTGGAAAGATCACCGGTCTGAACGAC
>JAFXSU010000094.1 GCA_017525435.1 Victivallales bacterium | reverse complement strand
TGTCGCGGTAACCGTTCATGCCGATGAAGGCGTGACGCATCCAAGCAGCGGTGATGGCGGCTTTGAGGTAGGTGGCCGCCTCGTCATAGCGCGGTGCGCTGTCCTTGAAATTGACCAGATACTTGAAAGTGCAGCCATGTTCGGCGAGGGCGGCGCGCAGGGCTGTGGTGCCAGCCTGGTCGGCAGTGGTCACGAAGTGCCCGTTGGCACGCCAGCCGCTCAGCCCCCAGAGCAGAATGGGCTTGTGGCGGAACTGCTCGACGATTTTCATGACCGCCCAGGAGGGAATCCAGCCTGCCACGCAGAGCACCAGCGCATCGAAGTCCGCCTGGGCAAGTTCATCGATGGCACGTTGAGTCTGAAGGCCGTCCGGATCGTCGCTGACCGGAGCGGTCTCGACCACGGCCAGGCCACGTTTCCGCAGTTCCTCTGCCGCCTGATGGCAACGGTCGTCAATGAACTCACGGGGGGTATTGACTTCACCGAAACCGACGAAGCCGATTTGAGGCAGGGAGGATTTCTTCAGCATGTTGTCTCCTTAGAAGGTTGGCAGAAGCAGGTTGTTCAAATTGCAGTAGCGCTGATACGCCTTGTCATAGGCATTGGCATTCTCGCCGGGAACGATGGTGTTACGGGTGCGCACCATCGCACGGGCGCCCTCGGCGGGATTGCGGAAATCTCCATAGGCGACGCGGGCGAGGATGGCGGCACCCAATGCGGTTGCCTCCTCGCAGGCGGTGACAGTCATCGGCGTGTGAAGCACATCCGCCATGATCTGCAGCCACAGCGGACTCTTAGCGGCGCCGCCCAAAGCACGCACTTCGGCAATGGAACTGCCCATCGTGCGCAAGACCTCGATGTTGTCCCGCAGCAGATATGCCACAGACTCCAGAATGGCACGTGCCCAATGCGCACGCTTGTGCGCCAACGTGATGCCGTAGGCGACGCCACGCGCGTTCGGATTGCAGACGGGAGAGACCGCGCCCGCGCAGTGCGGCAGAAGCACCAGACCATCACTGCCTGGGGGAACAAGGGCGGCCTCTTGCGTGAGGTCATCGTAGTTGCGCCCTCCTGCAAACTCGTCGCGGAAGTGCTTGAGGAGCATTCCGGCAGTGGGGGCCCAGGGCAGCAGAACATAGCTTCCTTTGGCGAAGCCCAGGTAGGTGCTGATGCGGCGGTCTTCGTCGTAGATGGGTTTGGGAAAGGACGCGCAGAGCGCCAACGAACAGCCCGTGGTCTCGGAGATGATGCCTTCCTCCGTGCAGCCAGTGCCGAGATTGCCGCAGACGTGGTCGATGGGACCACAGGTCACCACGGTTCCCGGCAGGAGCGGGCTGTCATTGGCGATGCAGATTCCGGCGGGTTCGCCAGGCTCCTTGAGTTCGGGCAGCTGGTTTTCTGCGAGGCCAAGGAAGCCCAAGATGGCACGGTCGTATTCGCCCGTGCGGATGTCGAAATAGAGCGAGGACGGCATCAGTCCGCGACAGGTCACATATTTGCCGCAAAGTCGCGCGATGATGAAGTCCTCCACCATCAGGAAATGCGCGGCCTTCTCGAAGACCTCCGGTTCGTGGTTTCGCAACCAGAGGATTTTTGCGGCAGGCCAGCACGGTAGCATCTCCGTCTGACCGGACAAGCGGAAGAGAGCCTCGTCCCCGAAGCGTTCCCGAAAGGCTGCGGCCTCCGCATTGGCGCGATTGTCCAGCCAGACGATGGCCTTGCGCAGAGGGCGGCCGTCGCCCCCGACCACAATCAGCGTCTCAGCCTGGCCAGTGACGCCCACGGCGGTAATCGCCTGTGGCGTCATGCCGGCCTTTGACAAGGCTTCCGCGATGGCGCTCTTGGTGGCCTCCCAATAGCGTTCGGCTTCCAGCTCGACAAAGTCGGGCCTAGGCGTCTCCAACGTGTATTCGGTCAGGCCGACACCGAGGGCGGCACCATCCGCATCAAAGAGCACCGCCTTGATGCCAGTGGTGCCTAGGTCAATGCCAAGGGAACAGGAACACATGGGAATGGGAGATGGGAATCGTTTCAGTCGAAGTAGGCGTTGAGGCGTTCGACGGCGATGTCGGCAAGCATAAAGCCGCCATCGGAGCCGACGGTGCCATTGATAATCATCCCACCGTAGCCGGCGTAGCGTTCCGCCGCAGGAGATGGCAGATAGCCTGCGCCGATGCCGCCAGAGAGCTGCACGATAAAGACCTGGCGGGATTTCGTGCGAGCCTTGATGATCTGTCCGAAGAGCAGATAGAGTTCCCAAGGACAATTGACCATCGCGCAGTCGCCGATGCGAAGTGTCTGCATCGGATAGCTATAGGTGGGATGCTCATTCTGGCTCTCGTAGCGTTCGATGACCGCCTGCTCGTTCTTGATGAGCACGAAGTGCATCAGCTTGTCGTCGTAGGGCCCCGGACGGCACGGAATCTTCTCGCGCTCGTGGGTGACGCGCGCAAAGTCGTCGAAGGCATCTTGCTCGCCCTGGATGGCCAGCAGCCGTGCCAGTTCTTTCTTGGAAGCGAGATACTGCTGGTAGGAAACGCGCCGCAACGGGAGGGTGCAGGTGGCGCAGTCGTGACGGAAGACGGGGGCGAAGTCAATCTTTCCTTCGGTCTGAGGGAAGGCCTCCTTCACGGCCTTCAGGACCCGATTGGCGAGCACAGGCACGCCGTCCTCATGCCAGAAGTCCGGTTCGGTCTTGTAGGCACGGGTCAAGTCACGGGGGGACTGGCAACCGGCGGCGGAGATCTGGCAGAGGGTGTGGAACTCCGGGCCGAACTCGCCCTTGAGCAATTCGCGGGAGGCGCCCATGTAGTCGCTGGAGACGACATAGGTGGCCTCCATCACCTGGCTGGGACAGGCGATGTTGAGAATCATTCCGGTCGGCTTCTTCTCCGGGTCAAAGGTGAAGAGCATCTCGACGCCGGAATCCTCGCCTGACTCCATCCCGATGAAATCTGGGCGGGTGGTGTCGCCGTACATCTCGGCAGTGCCGTCGGCGAAGACGGGCCGTCGGCAGTGGCCGATGCGGGCGTTGCCGAAGGCGCAGGCGACTCCGCCAGGGGCGCGATTTGCCCAGGCGGCCTTCACAGCCTCCAGGACGCGCGGAAGCAGGAACTCCAGGAACTCGTCGCCAGTGAGAGTTCCCTCCGGCGGTGTCTCCCATCCGTCGTTGATGCGCTTCACAGTCTTGAAGGCTCCGGGGGCGCTATGGGTGTGGATCGCATTGCAGAAGATGCTCTCCTCGCGAATTTCCGGAATGGCGGCATGTACCATTGGACGCAACAACTCCTGCGTGTGGCCAATGGAGGTCAGGTCCAGCGAAACCATCACGGCCTGCTGGTCGCCTTTCTGAAGCACCAGCACTGTGGCCTTCAGACGCGAATGGATGCCCGTGGCGATGCGCTGGTAGTATTGTCCATAGAGGGAGATGATGCGACCATCAGGCGTGATATCCGCCTCAGACCAGCCGACAAGGAATTTATCCATGATAAGGTTGGAGGTGGGAAGTTAGAGGTATGAGATGAAAGTCTTTGTTACCACAAGCCAGGCCCCAAGTCCCTTGCCTTTTTACTCTTCGCAATTGGCACGGATGACTTCCAGCCCATGTTTCTTCAGCTGGCTGACCATGGAAGAAGCGAGTTGGTTGTCGGTCACCAGCAAATC
Organism: Victivallales bacterium; assembly: GCA_017525435.1. Taxonomy (GTDB): domain Bacteria; phylum Verrucomicrobiota; class Lentisphaeria; order Oligosphaerales; family Oligosphaeraceae; genus RGIG1601. The sequence continues at coordinate 10,829 of JAFXSU010000094.1, read as the reverse complement.
GATGTCGCTGAAGTCGGCAAACTTGACGAAGGCCTTCAAGACGAATTTCTCGCTTGCGGTGAGCACGGCAACATGGTCGGCGATCTTTACCGACTCGCGCTCCAGGTTGGAAACGGAGAGGTCAGAGGTGAAGAAACCCCGCTCGGAGTCAGCGGCATCACAGCCGGTGACCAGCCATTCGACATGGTATTCGCGGAGGTTCTTCTCCGCGACGGGGCCCATCAGATCCATCTGGTCGTTACGCAATTCCCCTCCTAGCAGAATGACCTTGCATTGCCCCGTGGCATCATTGCGGTTGTTTCCGCAGAAGAGCGTCGAGGCGATGGCCAGCGAATTGGTGACGACGGTCACGGGGGAGGTGCAGTGCGATGCCAGATAACGCGCGAAGGCCAGCGTAGTACGACCGCCGCTCAGGAAGAGCGTCTCCATGGGAAAGATCCGGTGGTAGAGTGTTTCCGCGATATTGGCACGCACCACGGCAGCGGTCTCCATCTCGGCATCCTCCGAAGACTTCTGCAATTTGTCGTAGAGCATCACCTGTCCACAGGAGACGATGACGCCCTCGTGGTCGGAGAGCGCTTTCAAATCTCGACGCACCGTCATCTCGGTGACACCGAAACGACTGGCCAGCGACTTGATGCTCTGGTCGCTGGTGTGCAATAGTTCAAGAATTTGCTTTTGACGGGAATTCATCGGCTAACGTTTTTGCTGAAGGGTGAAATGGACGTCGTCCGCCTTTTCTTCGGGCGTGTATTTACGCAAGGTGTTGATGGTCTCTCCGTTGTTCCACTTGCGGTCTTCCTCCAAGGGACCGGTGGTGCCCATCACGGTGACATTGAGCTGGCGATGGCGGGCGCGGACATGGTCCCAGTCCACAAAATAGACATGGGCGAACTCACCGCCGTCCAGCACTCCGTCCTTGATGGTCATGGTTTCGCTACGTCCAAAGAAGACAGAGCGCAGATGGCCATCGGTGTTCATGCTGGTGAAATCGCCAGGTTCATTGACGCTACGGCCATATTGGGTGTGGATGGGGCCAGGGTGGCGGTATTGGTGTTCCTCGGCGAAGTCGGGAATCATCTTGCGCATGATGTCCAGCAAGTCATGCTGAAGGAACTCGATGTCGAAAGAATCGATGTCGTGGGAGCACTCCTGAATCATCACGGAGCAGGTGGTGTGGTGTGAGGCGATGCAGACGGTACCGTTCAGGATTCCAGAGGCCTTCACAATCTCGTTGACCTCCTTGGTGACATCATGGAAGGTCGGAATCCAGCCACGGGACTGAAGCTCAAGTTCTTTCTGATAAACTTTGAATTCCATTTGATTTCTCCTTACTGTTATTGGTGGCGGTTCAAATGAACAAAAACTACTGTTGGTTGCGGGCATCCCAGGCACGCCGCACGGCGGAGATCATCTCGTCCACCATCGCGGCACGGTCGGGCGCTTTGGCGACGCCAGAAGACGACCCTGTGGCGTCCGCACCGGCGAAGATGGTATCATAGACATCCTGACCATTTGCAATGCCAGCCGCTGTCAGGACCAGGACCTCGGGAGCCACTTCGTGGACCGCATTCATGGCGGCGGCGACATACTCGGGACCGACGCACACGCCCGACGCAATCAACTCCGAGGGCTCAGCGACGACGATATCTGGCCTCAGCATGGCAATTTGGCGGGCCTCCGCCAACGATGAGGCGCAGACGATGGTGGTCAGCCCGACCTCTTCTGCACGCTTCAGAGTCTCCTGAAGCACCTCGAAGGAAAGTGGTTTCTCGCAGTGGTTGAGCATCACGCCCTCTGCACCCGCCGCCACCAGCGACTCCGGCAGGATATCCGCCAAACCACGACCGGGACGCAAGGGATCCATGTGCGGAGCGAAGACGTGAATGCGACGGGTGGCCGCCTTGACGCGGGCAATCTCCACCACCGGAGTGGTGAAGATGATGTCCACGCCGTATTTTTCGGCGGCGGCATCGGCCGCCAGCGCCAGGTCAATGACTTCTTGACCATACAAATATGACTTGGGACCGATCTCGAAGAAAGGCGCTTTGATGGTGTTTCGCGGATTCATGGACGGTTTTGGCAAAATGAATAACGAAATGGAAGGCGCTTTTGTTATAATTTAACATCAATAAATTATTTTTCCACATTTTTTCGCATTATATTATTTAAAATCGCGGAAAGACGTGTTTTTCATGACCAGATGGCTCATTTTATGATTACCCCACAAGCTCTCCAAGCCGCTCGTGACGCCTACCAGATTGAGGCGACATGTATCCACGAAATGCTCGAATACTTTGACGACGCATCCTTCTCCCGCGCCGTGGAACTGCTGGCGGCCGCACCCCGCATCGGAGCGACTGGCTGCGGTCACTCCGGCATCCTCTGCCAGCACTTCGCCCACCTGATGTGCTGCATCGAACGCCCCGCGCGGTTCATCTCGCCAGCGGAGGCCATCCACGGTGCCACGGGCTTTCTCCAGCCAGGGGATGTAATGGTGATGGCTTCGCGGGGTGGCAAGACCACGGAACTCTTCCCAATCGCAGACATCTGCCGCCAACGTGATGTGCCCATCATTACCATCACGGAAAATCTGGAATCGCCATTGGCAAAAGCTTCGGCGGTGGTTCTGAAACAACATGTCAACCGCGAAACCGACAAATGGAATGCGCAGGGCACCACTAGCACCACCTCGCTGGCGGTGATCTTCCATTCGCTTCAGGCGGCGCTTGTCGAGGTGACAGGCTTCCAGGCGGGGCAGTTCGCCGTCATCCACCCTGGCGGTGCCGTGGGCGAACGGCTGAATACAAAATAACCCGCTCTGGCACAATATTTTTCAACAATGCCTTCCGATACTTTTGCCAAGCCTTCCGTGCGCTCCGCGCTGGCGCTTTTCATCCCACTGCTGCTCATATATTGCCTCAGCTATTTCCAGCGCACAGGCATTCCCGGAACCATCTTCACCCAACTCCAGACCGACGCCGGACTGGACGCAGTGCAAATCTCCCTCATCAGCTCCTCATACATCTGGGTCTATGCACTATCGCAAGTCTTTATCGGGCTGCTGGTGGATAAATATGGCGGCGTCCGCGTGGTCCTTGTCGGCGGAGTTTTATTGGTGGTGGGCAGCGTGCTCTTCCCCTGGGCGAAGGCTCCAGCCGTGATGTATTTTGGGCGGGTGTTGACCGGCTTGGGTGCAGGAACAATCTTCCTAAGCACGCTGAAGGTTCTCGACCTCTGGTTTGATCGCCAGCACTACGCCACCGCCTTGGGCATCATCTATTTTTCCGCTTATTCTGGCGGAATTTTCGCCACGACGCCCTTCGCCTGGCTCTGCAAGCATTTTGCCTGGCACAATGTCCTGCTGGCCATCGCATTGGCGACATTCGTGGCATATGTCTGCGTGGCGGTTTTCGCCGCCCGCCATAAACTGCCGCCGCCCGCCAAGGCACCGCTTTCGTTCCGACCGCTGCTAAAGCTCGTTCGAAATCGCAATACCTGGATGGTTTCCTTCGCCAGTAATATGGTCTTTGCCAACTATTTCGTCTTGCAGACCATCTTCGGGATGAAGTTCCTGCAGGACTTCTGCGGACTCTCCGCCACGGCAGCCTCTTTGGTCATCCTTGCCATGACGGTGTCCAGCACGATCTGCGCATCAAGTCTCGGCCTGGTCTGCCGCGTCTTCGACAACCGCCGACGGCCACCGCTGATTGTCACCACCAGTCTCAATGTCTTTGTGATTCTGTTCTTGATGGCCGCCATTGCCCTGCATTTCCCATCGTGGGGATTTGCCATCGGATATGTCTTGTGCGCCTTCTCCTCATGCTTCAACGGCAACGGCGTGATGATGATTCAGGAACTCAATTCCAGAGACATGGCGGCACTGGCCTCTGCCTTCACCAACATGGTCGCCTATCTGCTAGTGACGGCGCTAACCATCCCCCTTGGCGTATGCCTGGAGGCCTTCCCGCATTACCTCGGTCCCAGCGGCGGAGAGGTCTATGCGCCGACCGCCTACATGACCGTCTTCGGGATCATGGCATGCTTGGCGACGCTCAGCCTAGTCGTCGCCTGCTTGCTTCCGGAGACTCACGGAAAATACCTTGGGGAAAAGTCGGACACGGATATCCCTGCCGACCAGGGTGAGTAGTTTGAATTCGAGGAGAAAGATATTATTAACCTGAACGGAGTTAATTTGTTGGCGCGAAAAAACGTGCGGGACGCGCTCGCGCCTTCGCCCTGCTAGTGCGGTTAGTTCGGCTACTTCGGCTTGATTGGCTCGCCCTGCTAGATCGGCTAGATTAGCTTGCCCTACTAGTTCAGCTAGTTCGGCTAGCCCTGCTAGTTCAGCTAGTTCGGCTAGCCCTGCTAGAATTCTGCCCCCCTGTGAAATCAATGAGGAATCAAACCATATATAAACAGTTTTGCGCGCGCGACCAAATAGGGAGGTATGCCCCCACCCCCTACGATGGTAATGTAATGCCGTTTTCAGTAGTTGCAAGTCCCTTGCCAGGAAAGGAAACGGAATCTTAGTTTTTCTATGATTTTTGCCCTGTGACTTTCGTTTTATTGGAAAGCTGTGACATGGTATCAAATTATCCATGTCCAGACTGATAGTGTGGAGCAACGTTAGATGAAAAGGTTTTTGCCAGCCAAACCGTCCAATAAATCCATAAAAAAAGCAAATGCCATTTCGCCTTACCCTCCAATCCTCCAATCAGGTGTTATCTTAAGGAATCTCTTTCAACCACGAACACGAATCTGGGCAACCGAAATGACCAAACCTGCCAACAATAAGAAAACCGCCGCACCATACGGACATGGTGACTTGACTTGGTTCACTCATGACCGCTTTGGGATGTTCATCCATTGGGGGCTCTACTCCATGCCCGCGCGCCACGAGTGGATCCGCAACTACGAGCGCATCACCGACGAGGACTACCAGATCTACTTCGACCTCTTCAACCCCGACCTCTTCGACCCCAAGGCCTGGGCCCGGACCGCCCGCGAGGCCGGAATGAAGTACTTCGTGGTCACCACCAAGCACCACGAGGGCTTCTGCCTCTGGGACACCAAGTACACCGACTACAAGATCACCAACACGCCCTTCGGACGCGACGCGCTCCGCGAAATCGTGGACGCCTTCCGCGCCGAGGGCATCCGCGTCGGCTTCTACTATTCCCTCATCGACTGGCACCACCCGGACTTCACTGTCGATGACATCCACCCCCTCGCCTTCCACGACCGCGAGAAGCTCAACCAGGGCCGCGACATGAAGCGCTACGCAAAGTACATGCGCGACCAGGTCACCGAACTGCTGACCAGCTTCGGCAAAATCGACATCATGTGGTTCGACTTCTCCTACCCCTGGCGCGACAAGAAGCCAGAGGAACTCAAGTGGAGCCGCAACAACCCCGCCAGGCACTCCTGGGACGGCAAGGGGCGCGACGAATGGGAGGCCGACAAGCTCGTCCGCCTGGTCCGCAAGCTCCAGCCGGAGATTGTCATTGACAACCGCGTGGACATCCCCGAGGCCGGCGACATCATCACCCCCGAGCAGTACACGCCGGATGCGCCCCTGACCCACGCCGACGGCACCCCCGCCGCCTGGGAAGGCTGCCAGACCTTCTCCGGCTCCTGGGGATACTACCGCGACGAACTCTGCTGGAAGACCACCAAGCAGTGCATCGACATGCTCATCAACCACGTCTCCCGCGGCGGAAACCTCATCATGAACGTCGGTCCCACCTCCCGCGGCTACATCGACGACCGCGCGATGGAGCGTCTCCAGGGCTACGCCCGCTGGATGAAGTACAACTCCCGCTCCATCTACGGCTGCGGCCCCGCCCCCAAGGGCTTCGTCGAGCCGGTGGACTCCCGCTACACCTACAACCCCGAGACCAACCGGCTCTACCTGCACCTCCAGAACTGGCCATTCAAGCACATCCAACTGCCCGGACTCGCCGGGAAGGTACGCTACACCCAGTTCCTCCATGATGGCTCGGAACTCCATTTTCGCGAGGCCGGAGACGGCCAGGCCGTCCACGCCGCCCTCAACGCGACTTCTCCGAAGGATGCCGTGACTATCGAACTGCCTGTCCAGCAGCCGGATGTCGAGGTCCCTGTCATTGAAATCTTCCTGAAATAGCCTGCCATGCCCCGTCTCGCCAACTTCAGCGGATGTTGCCGGATGCTCGTCGCCGACCTGGACGGCACGTTCCTGGACAGTGCCAAGCGCATCCCCCCGGAGAACCTCGCCGCCGTCCGCGAGGCGCAGCGCGCCGGCATCCACTTCGCCTGCGCCAGCGGACGCTGCTGGAAGTCCCTCCGCGAGGTCATGTGCGACCTGGACCTGACGGGGCCGCAGTTGGCGGACAACGGCTCGACCATCGTCGAGGCGCCCCAGTGGCATGTGCTGGAGACCTCCCGCCTGCCCGCCGAAGCCGTCCGGCTGGTCTGGGAACTCTCCTGCCAGCATGGTTTCACGCCGCAGCTGGCCACGCCCGACGACTATTTCTGCTTCGACCTCGACGAGGAGGGGCGGGCGGACATGCTGCGCCACCACGAGTACCCAACGTCCTGCGACACCGTCGCGGAGCTGCTCTCCCACCTGGGCGAATGCTGCAAGCTGACCTTCTTTGCCGCCAAGCAGCCGCTGGAGGCGCGCCAGGCCTTCGTCGCCGAACTCAACCGCCAGTTCGCCGCCCGCGCCATCCTGCTCTATTCCTATTTCACGGAGTCCGAGGTCTTCTGCGTGGCCTCCACCGCAGTCAGCAAGGTGACGGGAATTGAAAAGCTCTGCACAAGAATGGGCTGCACGATTAACGACGTGGTCGCCCTGGGCGATGGCGACAACGACGCCGAGATGCTCGCCGGCTGCGGACTGGGCTTTGCCATGGCCAACGCCACCCCGCGCGCCAAGGCAGCCGCCACCCATCTGGTCGCTTCCTGCGACGACGCCGGCGTCGCCCAGGCCATCCAAATGGTCCTGAACGGTAACTTTTAACAGGAGAGTGCGAAGAATGACTTCGCCTTTTCAATGCTCGGAACGCGATGGTGGTGTCCCATAAATCCGTTCACTGTTGCGTAGGCATTCTGGCAGCGACGGCGTCCCGCGACGGGAGGCAGCGACGGCGTCCCACCGCCGGATCTTGCATTGTTTCCGAAGTTTGCAGCACTGCAATATCGACAATCGTCGCCTTGACAGTTCCGCCCGTCCTTCTCGCGTAACAAGCCTTGCCACCCGAAAGCGATACACGCCGTCGTTACCCCCCCAAAAGACAATCGCCAAACCGTTGACTTGTGCGGAAGCATTTGCGGCAAAAAGCACCCGGCAGGGCACGGAAATGCAGCGGACTTAAGGGACACCACAGTAGGATTGCCATTCATCAAGGTCTAGTCCGGAAACCATGTAAAGTATCTCCAACCATCACGAAATGAACAGAATTCCCCGATATTTTTGGCGTTTCGTCGGATGCGGCGTATTGGTCTGGAGCATCCTCGCCGCGCAGATCAGCCTCGACGACGCGGGCATCCCACCCCGCGTCATCCTGGACACGCGAGACGCGGCCAACTGGCTCGGCGGAACACTGGAGCCGGAAACGGTCTGCCCCGACGGCAGTTCAGCCATCCGCTGGGAACACGCCAAGGAGCCCGCCCTCCGCGTTGTCAATATTCCGTCGGACTGGACTGGTCCCCACGATGCCATCGAGTGCTGGCTGTATTCCCAGAACGAAACCAACGCTTCCTTCGTGATCATCTTCAACTCGGAAAATCCCGACACCGAAGGACAGGACTATTATTCCACAACCGTCAAGCTGAGCTTCACCGGCTGGCGAAAATTCATCTTCCCACTGAAATCCATGGAACGCGCCCGAAGACCTCTAGGGTGGAATCAGATCACCGGCGTCGTCTTCACGGCTGAAGGCTGGGGAAACACGCCAGACCCGCGCTCCGTCGTCAACCTCGGCCAGGTTCGGCTGGTCAAGCTGCTGGCCGAGCATGGCCCGAGGCTCGCCGACCGGGAGTTCTTCGACTGCCTGAATCTCGACTACCCAGGCCTAGAGGCGGTCAAGGCAGCCGCCAACGCCGAGGACTTCGCGGCAGCCAAGACGGCCTTCGTCAAGCACCTCAAGACCCGCGAGCAGCCCCGCTGGCACTTCGACTGGCGGCAAGTCAACGCGCCGACCTCGCGCAATCCCGGCTTCAATCTGTCCAACGCGGACAAATTTGCCGCCAACTGCCTCGTCTCCTGCGGCATCTGGCATCAGTTCGGAGAGCGGATCGAGTGGAGCTTCAATCCCACGGAGCATAATTATCACGAATGGACCTGGGGCCTCTCGCGGCATGTCTTCTGGCAGGAGCTGGGGAAGGCCTACTGGGCGACCGGCGACGAAAAGTACGCCCGGGCCTTCGTCGCCCAGCTGCGTTCCTGGATCATCGACAACCCCGTGCCCTTCAGCGCGGGCAACGTCCCCTATTCCCGCTGGCGCACCATCGAGACCGGCATCCGCGCATACTCCTCCTGGCCGGACGCCTTCCACTACTTCCTCGGCTCGCCCAGCTTCGACGACGATTCCATCTTCCTGATGGTCAAGTCATTCTATGAACACGCCGTCCATCTGCGCAGCTTCCCGCAACGCAACAACTGGCTCTGCATGGAGATGAACGGCCTCTACCACATTGGGACGCTCTTTCCGGAGTTCAAGGAAGCTTCCGCCTGGCGCGAATACGCCGCCAATCGCCTCTACGAGGAGATGAGCCGCCAAGTCTATCCGGACGGCGCGCAGGTCGAGCTGGCCCCCGGCTATCATGGGCTCGCGCTCGATAATTTCCTCGGACTCTGGAAACTGGCCCGGCTCAACCGCCAGACGCTACCCGAAGATTATGTCTTGCGACTCGAAAAGATGTATGGAATGTACCTCAACGTCACCTCCCCCGACGGGCGGGCGCCCGCCGTGAACGACTCCAGCTGGATTGACACACGAGCCCCCCTCCTTGAAGCCGCCAGGCTCTTCCCGCAGCGCTCGGATTTCCTCTACTGGGGCACCGGCGGCCAGCAGGGCACGCCTCCGGCGTTCACCTCCACCTTCATGCCCTACGCGGGCTGGTTCACCATGCGGTCAGGATGGGGGCCGCAGGACCTCTGGCTCCATTTCGAGGCGGGACCCTTCGGCGCTGGACACCAGCACGAGGACAAGCTCTCATTCGTCATCCACGCCTATGGCACGCGGCTCCTCACGGAAGGCGGCGTGTATGCCTACGACGCCTCGCAGTGGCGGAAATATGTCCTCTCGGCCGCCGCTCACAATGTCGTTCGCATTGATAGACTGGACCAGAACCGCCGAGACGCCCCGTGCTTCAACCTCACGGAGAAACCGCTCGACAACCGCTGGATCACCAACGAACTGTTTGATTTCGCGGAGGGCACCTACAGTGAAGGCTTCGGGCCCGGGCTCAAGCTGAAAGTCAGCCACAGCCGCGCCATTCTCTTCGTCAAGCCCCATTACTGGCTCCTCTTCGATGTCCTGACGCCGCCGGACGACCTGGGGCACGAATACACCACCTGGTTCCATTTCAATACCGACCACGCACTCGCGCTCGATGCACCCCATGGCTACCTCAGCGACGAGCCCGGTTCCGCCAAACTGCTGATTGCGCCGCTGAATCCCGATGGCCTGGACGCACGGCTTTTCTGTGGTCAGGAGCAGCCGGAAGTGCAGGGCTGGATTCCCGCCGAAGGCCTTCGCTGTCGTCCCGTCGCCACCCCCACCTTCGTCCGCAAAGCCAAAGGCGCCTTCGCCGAGGCATATCTCATCTATCCAGTAAAAGCGCAAGACAAACTTCCCATCAAGAAGATACGCAGATTGGACGAGCGCAGCTTCGAACTTCTCTTCCACGACGGAACACGCCACGCCATCCAGTTCTCCCTTGGAAACCAACACCTCAAATCTTTGCGCTGGAATGCCTTCGACCAGCATGGCACGCAGACCTCCTGCATCGTCATCGAATGATGGCCGCTAACTCCTTGCCTGGCTACAGGCACAATTACTCTACTGTGTTGAGATAAATTGCCCTTCTTGAATCTCCGAAGCAGATTGCAGCAGGATTTCGTGGCCAACCAGGGAAGCCGGCGCTACTGCATTCAGTCTGCCCTCCGAATGGATGGCGATGAAAAACGCGAGCAGGAAAACCGCCCACTGCGCAAAGTCGGCGACTCCTTCAAGATAATCATCGTCACCGGTCCCGATGGCATCTTCTGGCGCAATCAGGATGGCCATGTCATCATCAAAATCCTGGATTTCCTCCTCAACCCGAACAGCCTAGACCTCTGAGCACCGAAAATTTCGCGGTCCGCACCGCCAAGTTGTGATTTTTCAATCGGAGCCTTCCCATGCCTTGGTACGACAACAGATACGCGCGTCTATTGATTGACAACCATATCACCGACCAACGGCCGGAGTACATGAGCCGCTTCCAACCGGAGAATTATGTCCGGATGGTGAAGCTCTCCGGCGTGGAGTCGTCGATGGTCTATGCCTGCGACCACAATGGCAACTGCTACTATCCTACAAAAGTTGGTCATCAGCACGCAAACTTGCACGGGCGAGACATCTTCGGCGAGACCACCACGCTGCTGCGTCAGGCGGGCATCTCGCCGATCGCCTACTACACTGTCACTTTCCACAACGACTGCGCACGGCGTTTCCCGCATGCCGCCGCACGTAGTTGCACAGGAATTGACCACACCGGCCGATACTACTTCACCTGCCCCAACCAGCCAGACGCAGTGGATTTCTACCTGCGGGAAATCGCCGAGATTATCCAGT
>JAFXSU010000093.1 GCA_017525435.1 Victivallales bacterium | reverse complement strand
GCGGCGGGCATGAGTGCCGTCACCATCGGCGCCGCCACGCTGCGCGTCGAGACTGCGGTTCCCGCGCTGGCGGGCTATCTCTGGGGGCGTCTCGCGTGAAGCACCGCGCGTCCAAACCGAATTTCTGCGGCTTTCTCGTCCACACGGTGAAGCGGCTCTTCTTCACGGAGCACTACCACTTCCACACGTGGCTGGGGCTGCTGCTGGTGGCGCTGAATGTGCCAGTCGGCTGGGGCGGTGCAACATTATTTCTTTTTTTCGCAGTGCATTACAATTCTTCGATTTGCTATCGGCTGGCCGCGTTGACCTATCTTGGCTCCTGGCTGATGCTGGGTGCGGGCATTCTATTGGCGGGACCTGGCACTGTTAAAGGCTTCCGTGCCCGCATCCCCCGTGCTTGGAAGGCATGGCGGAGAATGCGCCACACACAATGAGTGCCCCAATAGGAGCATGATTAGCAATTAGCAATTTACGGGATATTAACTTGTTGGCTTGCCTGGGGCGGTTTCCGAACTCATTCCTGAATCCGTGAGTTAACACTGTGGTGACTTGTTTCACCACAACATATTCCGTCGGCGAGGTGCCGACGCTACATGCTTTACGCAAATTCACGGATTCAGATTATTGGTATAACTCCCATCAGAAAGGCACGTCGCCGTATTCCTGCGCAGACATGGGGGGCATTTCGGATGGCGTGCCAACCGGTGGCGTCATGGGAGGAGTCGCCGGTGTGTAGCGGGGTGGATGTGCCGCCTGTCGGAAAGCCTGTTGGACCTCTGGATCCAAAGGCACTTGAACGGCTTCAGGGGAGGCTCCGAGGAAATGCACACGGTCGCCGACCAGGGTCAGGCGCTGTCGGTTCTTGCCCGTGTTTTTGTCCACCCAGGTCTCCTGTTTGAGGTGTGCTTCCAGAAACACGGGCGAACCTGTCTTGAGGTAATTGGCACATTGGTCGGCGGTTTTCCCGTAAACTGTAATCTCCATGAAGTCCGTGTCTTCTTGTTGACTGCCGTCAGAAGCCCGATAGCGATGATTGACGGCGATGCTGAAGGTGCAGATGGTCACTCCGCTAGTGGAGGATTTGAGACGTGGTGAAATGCTGACGCGTCCTGCCAGCATGACTTTATTCAGATTTGCGCTCATAATTTGACTTGGGTGGTACAAGGCCGAGGAAGTTATTGCAAGGAGGTGTCAACTGGATTGTTGGTTGTCGGCGGAGCCTTGTTGAAGACGGGCAGGGTCAGGCGGTTGGTCCCGCGTGGGTCGAATTCGATGGCATTGCGGACTGAACGTGGATAGGCGATGATGTCTTTTTTCGGCAATGCGTTGGTGGCGAGTGGGAAACGCGGAAAGTCATTGGTACACACCTCCAGCCGAAGACGACTGCCGGGCGGGAGTTCGCATGCCAGGGGTTGCAAGGCGAAATTCAGCGTCGCAGGTGCATCCGCCCCAGGCGAGAAGGCGACTAGGTTTTCGAAACCATAACGTAGTGCCAGACGGGCGGCGCCGAAGGCAACGACATAGGCATGGCCAACGGGGGGAACAAGCACCAGCCGGGCGAGGAACTGCGTGTCTGAGCGGTTGGAGGAAACGCGAAGACGGAGGTGCGGAGTGCCCAGAAGCGTTGTCGTTGCGCTGAAGGGCGGTGATGTGAAGGCAAGGACATCGCCTCGAGTTGCCAACGGCAGCCGAAATTCCCCGAAGCGGGGTTCGCATGATGTGAAGGACCAGGCCTTACTGGAGGTCGGCGATTCCAGCGGATTGTCAAAGTAGTCGCTGGTGGCGGTGATGTCTGGCGGTGTGGGCGAAAGGGCTCCAGGTGTCAGGTAGAACTTCTGGGGCACTTGGTCAAGGCTGGGCCAGTTGTCCCGTTCCTGCCAATGCGGCTGGTGATCACCTTTCTGAATAAGATAGTGGATATTTCGTCCTCCGAGTGTGTTCATATCATTTTTCTGCGAAAATCTCTGTAGCCAGTCGATCAGTCGTTGGGCGACGGGGGCGGTAGGAGTATAGTCCTCCAGCGCATCGTCATCCCAATCTCCCAGCCACAGTTCCAGTGGTTCAGAGTTGCGTGCGGAGATTTGCTGTGCCAGGCTCATCGTGCCAGCGCATGTGGTTGCGGCGGTGCCAGTTGCCAGAAAGGTTGGGAGATCGGGCAGATTTCGCAGAAAGGAGCGTGGACAGAGCGTCGGATGCTTCCAGAAAGAATTGAATGTCGGGCTGGTTCGGAGTTCCAGCACCCATTCCTCCAAGGCGGGGGAGGCCGAGAAGGGCGATAGACCGCTCCCCCAACGCGGCTGGGCCAACCAGGCGGAGAAGGCGGCACGGCTTAGATAGGCGTACTTGGGAAGCCATCGGGCCAGACGATAGAGCGATATACCCGTCGGTAAGCCGTTGGTGCATAGTCCGGAATGGAAATGCGATGCCGAGGGGGCGGAAGCCGCCAGGGCGCATAGGCACTCACAAGGTGATGAGGAGAGTGACAGGGATAATGCCGTCTGACCGTCATATCCCAGACCGACGGGCAACACTGTGCGGCTACTTAGCAAGTTCTTGCGCTGCAAGGCCAGAACGGTGTCCTCGCCATCTTCCAGTTCTTGGAAGTAGGGGCGAAATCTTCCACGGGAGGAACCACGCCCACGCACCGATTGCAATACGACCGGATAACCCTGTTGGACAAGGGCTCGGGCAAATGCCTCCAAGTGGGAAAGCGGTTGAGCCGTGCGGCAGAGCACAAGAGGCAATGATGATGAGGTGTCCGCAGAAGGCATCCAGTATTGCCCTGAAAGACGAATGCCATCGCGGGTGACGATGTCCAGAGGAGAAGGGGAAGTCACGAGATCCATTGAGTTGCAAAAATGAAAGTCAATATGAAAAGCGTTTCAAAAAATACTTTAGCATGAAATAACGATTTTTCAAATTTATTTTCAAAATATTTTCATTTTCGCTTGCAATTTGCAATTAAAATGCTACTTTAAGGGGTGTTCAGCCATTGGTGGCGTATTTTGGATTACTCCTGGCCTCCAGATGCTCTGCTGATGTGCTGTTTTTCGTTCTGGACGTTCATAGTCCAGTCAATCGTGGTCAGGAATTTCTGTAGGAGAATTAGTTATGAAGCAAATTCGGGTATTGTTGTTGGCGGCGCTGCTGGCGTTTTCGGGCATCGGCTTTGCTGCGGAGACCGGGGAGGGCACTGTGCCTTCGACGCGTCCGCAGGTGGTCACTACCCAGAAGGATCCGGTGAAGCAGTTGCGTGGCAAGTTGCTTTACAAGAAGAACCAGATTCGAAAGCTGGAGCGTGCCGCTTTGGCGGCTGATCCGAGCCTTGAGGAAAAAGTGGTTCAGCTGGAGAATGAACGGCAGAGTCTCTATGTGGCCGTGGCTCCGGATCTGGCAGAGTTGTATGCCGCCGAAAAGGAACTTCAGCAGCAGATTGACTCGGCCAAGGCAAGCAAATAACCTTCCATTCTGAAATGCACACAAGTCCGCCTCGCCGTTGCGATTGAGGCGGACATTTTATTTTGGAACTATATCTTTAACTTGCCTAATGGGTAAACGGGACGGATGAGACACACGGGACGGATGGGACGGTGGCTTGCGATTACCTTGTCCCGCTTGTAGCGTCGGCGCCCCGCCAGACGAGATATGTTGTGGCGAAGCCTAAGACTGACTGATATGTCTTAATAAGATGATTTGCAATAAATTCCTAGTTTTCCGCAGGCTCAGGTGCTTCAAAGGTCTTATAGTGAGTCTGGTTGCGAGGACGGGCGTCTTTGGCGTCTGGCGTGGATACGGTGGTGCGGACTTTCAGGGATAGTGCGTTTTCCCAAACGTCGGGCGGAAGTTCGCCACTGGCGCTGACGATGCTTCCAGGCGTGACGTCCTTGAATGTACTGACCATTTGCACCCCGAGGATTTCAGTGGTGAGCACCAGTTCCGCAAGTGTTTCGGTGCCGGTGTTCTGGGCGGCGACGGTGAGTGCTCCGGTCGTATCATCATAGGTGATTCCGGCGGCGGCGGCATCGTAGATTCCACGGTCGTCCTGCCCCTCGAGGCGTTCCGCGTCCAAGATCCCGTATCCGCTGACGGTGTCGTGTCCGGGAGCCTCGGTGTCCGTGCAGTTCAAAAGCAGCCGTGCGTATGCCTCGGCGGGCGTGACGGCGGGGTTCGCAGAGAGATAATTTGCCAGGACGGCGGTGACGCAGGGGACTGCCGCGCTGGTGCCACTGAAGTAGCCATATTCGTCATGGGGTGCGGCGACTTGAAGTCCCACACCGGGGGCGACCAGGGCCAGTCCCTCTCCGTAATTGGAGAAGCCGGAGACATTGCCGTCTGCATCAATGGCACCGACGGCGAGCACGCCCTCATAGGCGGCGGGGTAGCAGACATCCTCCACGCCGTTGTTGCCGGCGGCCGCCACGAGAAGCACATTGTTTGTCAAGGCATAGTTGACTGCATCGTGGAGTATGCCGGAGTCATCGTAGGTTCCCAGGCTCATGGAGATGAGATCTGCGCCGCGGTCCACGGCATCCACGATGGCAGCGGCCAGGTCGAAGGTTGAGCCGTTGCCGGTTTCGGTGTCCAATACATTATAGGCAAGGAGTTCGGCGTTTGAGATTCCAGTTTCGCCGGTGAGGATGGAGGCAACGGCAGTCCCGTGAGTCGCAATTGACTCATCTTGTGTATCTTGGCGGTTTACCGAGGTGACCTTCGCACCTTTGAGAGCGGGGTGGTCGAAGAGTGCGGTGTCCAACAATGCGATGGTGACGCCGTGCCCTCGCTCCGGATTGTCGATGTCCACGCCCAAAAAGGCACGGTAGGTATCTCCAAAAGCGGGACCGGGATTGCCGGTCCATTCGGGATATTTGTCGTTGAGGAGATCAGGGATGCTCACCAGGGAGTCCAATCCCTCTTCCAGTTCGATGCCGGAATCTTGAAGAAGCCGATGGAAATCCTCGGCGCTTAAAGAGAATTTGAGTGCGTGGAGCTGGGGGATTTCACCGATGGGGTCGAAGCCGTTGGCGGCCGCCCAATCTCTCAACCGCTGGTAGTCCTCGGAATTGCGGAGAAAAACGATATGAGCGTCCTGATTTGCTGTTTCGTCGGCTGGCATTCCGTCCGGCGATGCAACTGGGCTTTGGGTGGTGGTCTGGGGCGAGGTGTGACGGTGGCGTGGCTGGCGGTCTTGTGTGGTGGCAGACGTATTCTTGGAGATTTGCAATATCTGGTCTTTGGCTTTCGGCGCAGCTGGGCCGCCCCACAGCCATAGAATCACCCAGGTGACCAGAACAGTCATCAAGATGAGCAGCACCAGTCGCCTGGGGCGTAGGTTGTTGCGGAAATCCTTGAACACTTGTGCTTATGCATCGGTTGGGAAATCGGCGGCGGCGAGGCGTTCGCGGAAGGCGGCGGTAATGTCGCAGAGCGCCTCGTGGCGGGCACAGGGAATGACCTCGGATTGCAGGTTCTTGAGTCGCGGAGCCTGCTTCAGGAGACCGAGGACATGCGGCCAATCGACATTGCCGTGCCCAGGACAGCGATGCTCGTCCCACTGGCCGTAGTTGTCATGGAGATGGCAGTTCACGACATGCGGGAGCATCTTTTCAAGGGCATGGTCCTCCCAGGGGACATCGTCAAATCCAGATGCCTTCCAGCCTTTGCGGGCCGCGCATTCGTCGTAGTCGCGTCCCTTGTCCATCAGATTGGCGTGTCCTGCATCGTAGGTGAAGCCCAGTGCCCCAGTTGGGAAAAGCTCCTTGATTTGCAATAATTGATCCGCCGTTGAGGTGGGATACCAGATGTTCTCAATGCAGATGGTGATTTTGAGTTCTTCGGCGATAGGCAGCAATGCGTCCAGGGACCGGCGGATGTTCTCCATCGATTTGTTCAATGGAAACTGATTGACATCGAACCAGTTGGGGTTCCCGATATGGATGCAGATGGTGTCCACGCCCATGTCCGCGGCAATCTGCATGGCGAGGCGGTGTCGTGCCAGCATACGCGGACGGCTCTCTTCGTAGGGGTTCAGGAGGTCGTTTTCAGTACCAAAGGGCGAGTGCGCATCCACGAATGTCAAACCCTCGGCGGACATCTCATCCGTCAGCACCTTCTGGAGGTTGGGGAAGCGCATGATGGTGCTGATGAGGGTGTCCGTCAGCACCAGGTGCTTGGCGCCCAGTCGTGCGAACTCGTGCATCGCCCAACTGCGACCTGTTTCTGTAACATTTTCAAAATCAAATAGATATGTAAATTCCTTCATGGCTTGTTTATGATGAATGACTTAATTTCGTTTTTGCGGAGTCTGGCTTGGGCGGCGGGTTTGCCGTTGCAACGAAGAACCACATTCGCATCTGCCAAGGCGGCCAGGTCGAATTGCGTGGCGCCATCGGGTTGCAGGCGTTGCGCCAGAACGACGACCTGTTTTTCGGGGGTGATGCTCCAGATGTCCGGTCGGAAGTTCGTGCCGTCGCCGGCTTTCGTGATTTCATAGTGCTCCGGGGACCAGAGGCGCTCGCGGGCGAGTACATCGAAGGCAGTCATATCGGCGCTCTGGTCAAGGAGCAGCCAGGTCTCGCGGACGAAGGGACCGTAGTCGGCACGGCCCTCGTTGCCCAGCGCGGGTTCGGGGACATGCTCCGCGTAGAAGACGGGGCGCAGGAGCGTAAGGCGCAATTCGGCGCTGCCGACGGAGTCGTAGCCGTGGAGGTCGGGGGCGATGAATCCGCTCATGGACTTGGCGTCGATGGCAGCGCACCAGTCGATGAAAGGCTGTTCACATGCGTCTGGCTGGCGCGTGAAGAGCATCCCTGCCTGTCCGGAGACAATTGTACCTTTACGCACTTTGGTTGCCAAGGCGAGTTTCAGGTCGGTGTCCGTCTCCAGCCAATCGCCCGATATGCGCACCTGAAGTGCCTCGATGCCTTTGTAGGCGAAGATCGAGAGAGTGAAGGTGGATTTGCGGAAGGCGTAGCGGACGCGAAGTTCGCTCATCAGCGGTCCGTCCTGCTGGATTTCGGGGTCGCCAAGTTGGCGGACCGTGGCGCGAGATGGCTTGCCGAGCGACGAGGCGCCGTGTCCCCAGGTGTCGTATGGGTCGTCCAGCGTGACGAAGGAGAGGCGCCGGAGGGCGTCTTTCTGGCGTTTCACGCCGAGCTTCGGGAAGGGCGCGTGGTCTTTGGGGAGTCGTGCGTAGGCCAGGACCTTGGTCTCCGAGGCCTTCAGCGGAGCGATGACCAATGCAGAGTTGTGGCGATTGAAGATGTTCGCATACCCTTGAACCCACTGGAGCGGGAGATAGTTGCCCTGTGCGTCACGGAAGGCATCGAAGTCGCTGCCCATGCCGTTTGGGTCGTGGAAGGCGAAGTAGCTGCAGACGGCGCGTGCGGGGCGGGGCAGGGGGTTCCAGAGCAGCACGCCGCCCTCGGTGAGGAAGCGGGTGTCGGCTTGTGTCGCGAAGCGCTGAAGGTTGCCTTCCAGAACTTTGGCGGCCTGCCAGTTGGCGTAGCCCACCAGGTCACGTGCCTCGTGGTCGTAGGAGGGCTTCAGTGCGGTCCCGCTGTAGATGTCGTGGAAATAATTGAAGAGGAGCTCGTGCCAGGCATCGTGGAGGAGCGCGGCGCCTTTGCGGTCGTGAGTCTGGAGGGTGATCTTCTCGGCCTTGTAAAGGAGCTTCTCGGTGTCTGCCATCCACTGTTTGATGTCATGGCATGTGGTGTAGCAACCGGGGGAGTGGTGGGTGAACTCGCCGTCAAGGGTAGGGAGGTCGCGGCGGCGGTCGAGTACGGCGAAGTACTCGTCGAGGGTGCAGAACTCTAGCGGGATGTCCTTGCCGATTTCCAGCAAGATCTTGAGGTTCTTGTGGTTGATGCCGCCGCCGTGGTCGCCCAGCCCGAAGAAGAAGCTCTGCGGTGCGTCCATGGCGAGATGGCGTTCCATTCGTTCGCGCAGAAGTGCTTCATCGAAGGCGAGGTTTCCGCTGGTGCAGTAAGCCTCCTGGATGCGGAAGGAAAGGATGCTTCGCCGGGTGCCGGGGATTGCCCAGCGGAACTTGTCCGGCATTTCCTTTTCGTGCTTCATCGGGCGCATCCAGCAGTAGTTGGCGAATCCGGATGCGTCCAGAATGGCGGGCAGTCCGGCGTTTTGGCCGAAGGCGTCCACGCTGTAGGCGGTTTTGACCTCCACGCCGAATTTGAGACGGAAGTAGTCTTTGGCGTGTGCGGCCTGCTGGAGGAGTGATTCGGCGGGGGTGATGATGCTGTCGGACTGCTCGACCCAGCCACCCGTGACTTCCCAACGCCCTGCCTCGACGAGTTTCGCAATCTGCCGGAAGAGCGCAGGATCATTCTGCTCCAGCCATTCGTAACAGGCACTTGAGGAGCGAGTAAATTTCAGAAACGGGTATT
>JAFXSU010000092.1 GCA_017525435.1 Victivallales bacterium | reverse complement strand
TGACGGCGCAGTTCAGCCGGCTCCATCTTCGCATTCCAGGCCCAGAACGGAGACGCGCGGAATTCGGAACCCGCGCTCTTTACCATCGAAAGAAGTTGCTTAAGCATCGAAAAAAGGTTAGAGGTTAGAGGTTAAAGGTTAGAGGTTAGAGGTTAAAGGGGACGAGTGCCCTGTTAATACTGGAAATACCCACGGCCGAGTTGCCAACCGGGGCAGTCCACCCAGGCGCCATCTTCAACGCCATGCAGGCCAGCCGGGGACTCCTCGTCCACCAGCGGCCCACAGAACCGTGGCAACTCGCAGGTGCGCTGGAGCGTGGGCACCAGGAACAACGAAATTTCGTTGGCATCGTCAGGCCAGTCAACTTTCGCCCAGAAGCCCGTTCCTGCCGGCAACAAGCCATCGGACACCGCAATGTACACGCCCGTACTGTATAGCCAAATCTGCTCACAGCCCAGCACGGCACACAATTCCGCGATATCCGCATCGCCTGGAAGCGAAAGGGCCTGCCAGCCGTCGTCGAAGGATACCCAACAGCCTGCAAAAGCTGTCAGCCATTGCCCCAGTGCACTTTCCGAGTCAACATCGGCGGGGAGGTCTTCTCCATTCTTGCGCAAAAGCGCTAGCGGGACTTCGTATTCACCCAGGGGAACGACCTTTACCGAAAGTTGATGATCTATCACCGCCGTGCCATCCGTGACCTGCACCGTCAGCGTGTACTCTCCATCATCGCTGAAGCCCGGTCGAAGCGTGAGAGCTCCAGCAGCAGTGTCGATAATCGCCCAGGAAGGCACCTCGCCAGAGAGCGCATATTCCAGCACATCCGGCGTGGGATTCTCCTCATCTACATCCGTGGCATGGAATGTCACCTGAAGCGCACCGCCCGCCTGGAGTTCCAAGGAGACAGGCACATCCTCATCCCAAACCGGCGGGTCATTCACATTTTGGACGACTAGCTTAAGGTCGTGCGGGACGCCCCATCCCGTCCCGTCCCAGGCGCGGATCTGCACCGAGTCTGTTCCACAGAAATCCTTTGGCGGCAGATAGCTAAGGAGATAGTCAAGCTGTCCTTCGCAGGGCGGCACGAGATGCGCAGTCCCTAAGGTAGCTGGGGTGGTCAGCACTGGCACCAGTGCATCGTTGTCATTGTCTTGCAGCCCCAATCGGAAAAGAAGTGGCTGCGGCGGGTCTTCCTGCAGGCTGTGCGCCATATAAATCGGTGCCCCTGGCAATGCGTTTTTCCAATCCGGATTTGTATAGAGGAAGAGATCGTTTTCCTCATTGATATCTGCCAGACCGTCAATCAGATTCGTGGCATCACTGGCAAAGAGCAACAGTCGTCCGCCGGCAGAGAGCATTGGTGCCGAAGCACTTCCGTTTGCCCCTTCCGTGACCTCCGTGGTAACGCCTATCCCAAGGTCACAAAGCCAAATAGCCGTCTGCGTGGCATCCGACGACGATGGTGCCGTGTATGCTACATAGCGGCCATTGCCTGCCAAAGAGACCTCCCGTGCATTCTGCGGCAGCAGGGGGATTGCCGTAGCTTTCGCATTGCCGATGGAAATCCAGGCGAACATGCCATCGGTCCTGCGAACCAGTGCGCGCTCCCCGTCTTGCGTCAGGCCTTCCAAGGCGGAGATCTCAGGGGCCAACTTCCGAAGCGTCTCCGCGCCATCTAACACATAGAGTTCCAACTTACCCGCTTCCCGCACCGTGAAAACCAGCACTCCACCATCGTAGGAGAGCATCGGTGTATTGTAAACTGCAGTCTCCGGCACATCCTCCACCCGCACTTGCGTCCAAGATTCGCCTGAGTCTGTGGAACGCCACAGTGCGTTGCCCTTACGAATCACCATTACCATGCCGTCATGCGAAACGGCAGGAGCAAGCTGGAAGACGCCAGTAGTCAACATCTCGCCACCATCGGTCCAAAGTTCGCCTGCCTGGCTCACCCAATAAACCATGTTCCCATCGCCAGAAATCTGCGGAGAATAGACATTGGTGGAAAAGGTACTTTCGCCAGTCAACAACTTCAGCATTCCTGTGGCAACATCGAGTCGATAGACATCCTGGACAGGAATCCTATCCGCATCCTGCGGCACCAATGGCGCATCGGTCAGTAGAATTGCCTCGCGTCCGTTCGAGGTAAAGTGAATGTCTGAGTAGGAATACGAGTACAATGCACTTTTTGACAGGACACCGCTGGTCAAATTGGTAAAATTCGAGACAATTATAGACAATTCTGCTGAAACAGTGTTCTCTCCCTCCGTGACTGTAATGGTCAAGATTCCACTTCCGGCATCTGCCCCCGCAGTCAATTGCCACGGCAGAGTATTGACCGAATAAGGCACATCGTTCAAAAGTTCATCCTTTTCGGCGGTCATCAGCGTTCCTGGGAAATCTCCCGCGATGGTAACGGTCGCCATGTCTGTCGCCACGACCTCCAAACCCAATTCCACAGTCTCCTTTGGATGCATAACCATTTGTCGCTCACTCAATGTAATTGCCGGTCCGCAATCCACTCGGAAGACCTGCGGCATCGCTGTGGCAGAATCTGTTGCGACAAAGGCCACATGTCGGCCATTTGGGGATAGCGCGGTCGCATGGCAATCACCTGACAAGCCATCTGAGAGGCATTCCAAGCACTGTTCCTGACGGTCATATCGCCATGCCTGACGAATTGCCGCCCCGACAGACGCATTGGTGGCACGGGCAGTGAAGGCAATGTAGCGCCCGTCAGCAGAAACGGCAGGGTCTTGGCAATCCAGAATATTGCTTCCTTTGCCTTCCGTTTCATCCACCAGAAGTGTCTGGGCTGTCCCGGAGAGACGGCTGGCAAAGCCGAACTCATAGTCACCAGTCACGACATTTTTCACTGCCGTGCGCAGTAGCACACCGCCTTCTTTGCTGATGGTTCCATTCGCCCAACGATAGGCAACCACCGTGCCATCGGCATTAGCCGCAACCATCGGCATTCCCTTGTTATATTTTGCGTCATAGACTTTCAAACTATTCCGCAAACCGATATCTTCCAGCATCACAGCCGTGTCGCTTTCCAGATCATACCGGTAGAGCGCAAGCATCGCGTTTTCCGTATTAAATTCCTCATCCAAACCGACATAGAAGATTGCTGTTCCATCCGCAGTAAAGGCAGGTGCAAAACCGAGGTCATACGGAAGACTGATGCTTTTTTTCAAGGTTATCTTCTCCTGGTTAAGAGAATAAAGCCCAGTCGCAACCAAAGGCGTATCACTTCCATCGACGGCATGGAGGAAAGCGACAGAGCCATCTGATGTGGGCAACAGCCGTAGGATCAAGTCTGAGGTATAGTCAATGCCAACATCTTGGAAGCTTTCCCCCGAAGATGCCGAATAGTAGTGAATCCTTGGGGCCACCAAATCCGTCCCCGCAACATCAAAAGAGACATCCCAAAAATTCTCCCGTCCGCCATCTGCCACGATGGAACATGCCGCACGATAGAAAAAGAAACTTGCCACGCCAGGAAACACCACCATACCGTATCCAGGCGCAAAAAGCTGTGTGACAGACAAGTCGTTTGCACTGACAAGATATCCAGCTCGTTGCGGAGTGGTCGGAATGTATTTTTCGCCCGGCTTCGGTGCAATCACCGCCACCGTGCCGTCATCCGCCACCACGGGCTGGTAATAGTTGCCCTGCCCGTCCCCACCGCAGCCTTGCGTGAAATAATCGGTTCGCAAGGGCGTCGGCACAGCCGCTGAAACCACCAGGGCACACCAGCAAAGGATGGCAAACAACTTATTCATGAGAATGAAAATCCCTGGTGTCTAAACGCATAAACATCTAAACAACTGATCGTATTACAACTCAAAACGCCGTCGGAAAGACATGGCTTTCCGGCGGCGTATCACATTGGTGTGCTATTCAGCAGTCGATTAGAAGCGAACCAGCAGTTTCACGGAACCGCCTAGGGTATCCAGGCTCTGCTTCACATAGCGAGTGCCAACGGTGCCGAAGCCGTCATCGTAGCGCACTTCTGCCGCGATGCCGACAAACTCAGTGAACCAGAAATCCACGCCACCAGCCACATAGAGTCCCCAATTGAACTCCTTCTCGTCCTTGCTATGACCGCTGCTGGAGGTATCCATGTCCGCCAGAGAAAGCGTCGGACCACCTGCAACATACAACCGCAGACCACAGTCGAAGTTGTAGCCCAGGCTCAGACCGGCATCCACCACCCACAACTGCATGTCAAACTTGGCTTTGCCTGTGGAAGACAACGAGGAAGAACTGATTGTGCCGGCAGGCGTCGACGGTCCACGCTCGTTCCGGACAAATTCCCCACTCCTGTTCCAGCCGACCATCTGCCGGAATGCATCAGCCGACGGTGCAGAGCCGCCACGAAGACTGCGGGACGCGGAGTCCATCTCGAAGAAAGAGAGATTGGCGACGAATGCGAGATCCAGTCCGCCATCCGTCCAAAGATTCAGCGAACCGCCGATGGTGCCGCCGAGATTCTCTGACTTGGAATAGCTGCCTTTGCTAGTGGCTGATCCAGCACCGCCAGTGACATTCGCGAAGGTCAGTTCGCCAACGCCGGGACGGCTGATGTCGTAGCCCTCCGCCACTGCGGCGGCGGCCATGCCAGAGTTCGTGATGGGCGTCAACTCACCACCCAAAACAAGCATCGTGTCCTCCAGGTCAGCATTGACATTGGTAACAACCTTGAACTTGGGCTTGTCGAACTTGCGGTAGGCCACTCCGACGGAAAAATGCCAGTCGAAAGCACCCGCATCCGGTGTAGCGGAAACTTCTTCGGCCTCCTGCGCAAACAATGCAGTGCAGGCCAACAGGGACAATAGGAACAGAAGACTTTTTTTCATGGTGTGAATCCCTAGTTAAGATTAATTCTTTCTGGAAAATTCCCGCCGAGCGTCCAATTTTGACCAATTGGACGCAAACGGCGTTCCTCTTGGGCATCTACCGTCACGGCTCCTGCACTTCGTAGATCTTCCAGTCGCCGTTGCCCTGCTTCAGCACCACGAAGTCGCCGGCCGAAGTCGCCACCATTGGTAGAATCAAGCCCTCAATAGCAGTCTCTGTGGCCTGCCCACTGCCATTTGTCCACGCCAGGCTCGGATCAGTGAAATCAACATCGAAGTACTGGTAGCTGAAGAAGAGGTCATCCTCTGGCAACGTTCCGACATAGATGATCTTCAGGCCATTGTCGTCAGCAACAACTTTCGTGATCACAAAAGCATCGCCAAGAGCTTCGCTAAGAACAAGGGCAAACACTCCGGATTCCTTGGAACCCTTGCTGTTCGTAGCAGTGACAAACCAAGTGTATGGAACCACATCGGCATCCATCGCAAGTTCCACGACCTTGCTGGTACCAGAAACCTCAAAGGTTTCTTCTTTACCATCACCATTAATGACGGTCAGCTCGTAAGAGGTGGCACCCACCAGCGCCGGCCAGGAGAAGCGCACGCTGGCATTGCCCAGCACAGCGCCATCCTCAGGCAAGAACTCGCCGTCCCACTCCTCGTCAGCCAGGTCAATCGCCTCACCACCCTCGGAAGTGACAGTAAAGAGGACAACCGCTTCGGACTCGCCGGCAGGGCTGGCTCCGCTGACCTCAATCGTGTATTCGCCTGCTTCCGTCAACTGGAGGGTCATGCCCTCGACATCCGGCAGAACCATGCCTTCGTCATTCGGCGCAAAGTCATCTTCGATGGTTTGCACTTCCACGCCGTCTTTCTTGACCACGACCGTATAGGACTTGGCCATGGGAACTGAGAACTTCGACAATTCCACGAAGCCATTCTCATCGGTAGTCAGCTCTGTTTCACCGTCAGTCGTGGCCTCGCTGGGCGCGACATAGTCGGCAACGGCCGCTGTGGTCGCCGCGCATTCCTCGGTGGAGGTGCCTTCCTTCAGCGTCCAAGGATACACTGTAATCGTCAGTTCGGTACCAGGTTCATAGCCGGGATGGCCAATCGCCACATAGTCGGCGGGCAGCACCTCGTAGGTTGCCCCCTTCAGCGTGATGGAGTAGGTCGAGTTGTCGCTGCCGTCAATAACCACCGTGTGGCCCTCGGTGTGGTTCTCGGGATCCGCGCACTCGAAGGAGAGAATCGGATACCACGGCGAGGCACCCAGGAAGATGGTGAACTCGGCCTCGGCCTCCATCGGGTCAGGTTCGCCAGCGGTGGTGCCGTTGTCCTTGATGGTGACCTTCAGTTTCGCAGTAGCGCCCAACGGAGCATCTGCCTTGATGGTATAGGTGATGGTGACTTCTTTGCCCTCAAAGGCCACGGCAGGCGCGACCTCGAAGATGTCATCCTCGTTCTCGACGACCGCGACATTCGCCTCGGAGATTTCCTGGGCATCCTCGTTGTCGCCCATCTCGGCAGTGGCGGTCACGGTTTGCTCCACACCCAGGTCACCAGGCAGCTCATACTGGTCGTCAATGGCCAGGCTAGGCGCACTGTTTACTTCGGTGATGACCAGCGTGACAGTCGCGGTGTTCGCGGTGACCGCATCAGACTCATCCGTTGCGGAGACCGTGAAGGTCACGACGTCGCCGGTCTCGACGGTGTTGTAGTCGGTGGCCGGCGTGAAGGTGATCGCACCGGTAGCCTCGTCAATCGTCAGGGTACCGACGGTCTCGTCGATTTCGCTGACCGAGTAGGTAAGGCTGTCCACGCCATCCGCCACATCGACGTCCGTGGCGACAGCCGTCATCGCATTGTCCTCGGAGTTTTCGGTGACCGTCCAGGTATACTCCAGATTCACGGTCGCGTCTGCGGCCTCTTGGTCACCGAGGGTGCTCATGTAAGGCGCGGTATTGCCGACCACGACGGTGGCCTCGGCACCTTCCTCGGAAACCGCTAACAAATCGACATCCGCGTAGGGCTTGGTGAACGCAAAGGCGGTGACCTTCACGGTGTAGCCCTTCTTGATAGCCTCGGCGTCATTCAGAATATCGGAGGTCTCGGCCAGGTCGGTGAAACTCTCGCCGTCCGCACTGTAGGCCCAGGCGTAAGTGTAACCAGTGATTTCATCGCCGTCCTCGTCGGTGGCTCCGGCGGGGGTTGCGGTGATCGCGTCACCATGGACGGGTTCGGCTGGCTCCAGAGCGACCGTGGCGGGGGCGCTGGGCAGGCGATCCACATCGGTGACAGTAGCGGTGAAGTCCAGGGTGGCCTCGGCTGAAGTGGCGACATCCACAGCAGTCACGGTGAAGCCGAACTCCGCAGAGGAAGCCCGAGGTGCACCAGTGATGGTGTCGTAACCCGCAGTAGTAATGGTCCAGGTGGCAGAGCCTTCCCAGGTGCCCGACTCTACCGATCCGGTGTCCTGTTCGCCAGCCTCGGCAGTCCAACCATCCGGAACCGTGATGGCCCAGCTACCCACGCCAGCGGGATAGACGCTTGTGTCCGTGGCGGTCACGGTCACTTCGAAGGCGGTGGGGTTGCCATCCGCATCGACCTCCGTGACGGTCACTTCGGTGGCAGCGGCCGTCAGCACGGGCGGCGGATTCTCCTGGTAGGTGCAATTCACGGTGACAGGAATGAAATCCTCTTCGCTCTTGTCGGTCACATAGAAGGCGAGATCCTCAAAAGTGTCCTCGCCATCCTCGACCGTGGAAGGCTTCACGGTGTAGGTGAAGGTAATGGTGCCATTCGCGATTGCGACAATCGCATCGCCATAGATGCCAGCGAGTTCGATCTCGGTGCTGGCGGCCGGTTCGGCAGAGCGAGTGGGTTCAGCGCAGAGTAGCAGGTCGTCCAGCCCGTCCGCATCCGTGGCGGTGAAAGTGGTCACGCCATCGTCGGGCTTGCTCTTGTCCTCATGGCGCAGCACGAAGACGCTGCCGTTGGTCACGGGAACCACTGGCGCGGAATTTGTAACCGTGATGGTGACGGTGGCGCTGTCCACGGAATAGGCTTTCAGCGCGTAGCTGGAAGTCGCCACGCCCTTGGCGTAGATGATCATTCCTTTGGCCAGCGTGGGTTGAGTGGTCCCCCAGGTCTGTCCGTCCTCAGACCATTGGACAGCAACGGTCGCCTCGTCTTCCTCGTCAGGATCTATCGCGCTTCCCTCGGCGGTCAGGGTGGCATCAGCCGTGACTTCCAAAGCCTGGCTATTGCCATTCACAGCAAAGTCCGCGCTTCCAATCAGCTGGTCGGTGTCGGCAATACTCACTGTGCCTGTCAACTCATATTCTGTCGTGCCGTCGGTGGCAACGACGGTCAGGGGACAGTCCCAAGAAGTCGATGGGTGCGGGACGGCGGTGTAAGGCACAACGGGACCGGTCGCGGTAAATAAATAGGTGGTTACGCCGCCCTGGCTACCCTGCTGTTCGAGAGTGCCCTCGACAGTGAGGAAGTCGTCGCCCAGGGTGACAGTTGCGCCGGTGAGGAATTTGTCGCCATCAACATCCGTGGCGATCAGGGTAAACGTGCCAGAGACGGCATCGCCTTCCACGCCAACCAGCTCCTGAGATTCCCACTCCACCACCAACGGGTCGTCCACGGGATTCACGGTGATAGTGAAACTCACGGCAGTATCGGTGTCGGCGATGGTCTTGGATTTCGCCGTGGCACTCACACTGACCTCGCCGTTCCAATCCTTGGCGGGCGTGAAGACAAGCTTGCCATTCTTGATCTCAATGGAACCGGCATCGGTCGGCTCAATCGTCGCCGTGCCAGTAAACTCGACGTCGGTGGTCGCAACCAAGCTGGAGGTGGCGGTGTCCCACGCGGTCGCCTCGAACTTTTCCGGGTCGGCGGCGTCAATGGTCAGCGCAGTATCCTCGTCGGTCTCGAAGGTCGCACCTTTGGCCAAGAAGAAGTTAAAGGACTTGTAAACATTGAAGTCCACGGAGGTGATGGAGTCATTGCTCAGCCAATCGCGGAAATTTGCGCCAGCGCTTGTTGCGACATTCACGCCAGTTGCATTCTGGAAAGTAAAAGGCAATGAAACAGTCTGTCCAGCCAACAAGTTGTCCACATCCGCATATACTCGGCACAGATATTGTGCTTCCGCAGAAGCTTCGATGGATTTTGCACCAACGGCGTTCTGAATCATCAGGCGCAGACGCCCATTATTGGTCGTCGCCGTATATTTTGCGGTCGGACCAACAATCGTGTCAGTATGCCATTCAACTTTTTCGGGATCAATGGTTACCCCTTCAATTGGAGCAAGAAAGGCAGTGAGATTAGTGAGGTAGTTTTCAGTCCCCGTTGTCACATAGAGGTCGATGACCGCCTGGCTGTAGCCGGTGACACCAGGCACGCAGGGCTGGACGATTTCGTATGTTACCTTGAGATCGCCGGCCAGCGCGGCAGTGCACAGAAGCACCGCGAAGGCACTCAGCCAGGAGGAGATTTTTGCGAAGGATTTCGTCATTTTCTGTTCCTCTGTATTTGTTTATTTATTGTTCTGGAAATGGTTTTCGCCTCTTCTACTCGTCGGTCAGGCTCTGGATCTTGTCCAGTGCGGCCTGCGCCTTGTCCGTATCATCCGGGCTCAAGGTAAAGGCGGTAATGTCTTCTGCGGTCATACCGGCTCCAGCTCCGCCACCCGCCATGTAGTTGTAGAAGTAGATGGCACTATCGTAGAGGTCAAACGCGCTTGTGTATTCAGCGCCGTCGAGAGCAAGGCTGGCCTCTTTGGCAGTCAGATAATCACAGGCGGCCTGTGCCTCGGCTGCCAAGTTGGCAGTCGGAATCGCAAAAGCTATCAAATCATCGGCGGTCATTCCTGCCTCAGCGCCGCCACCCGCAACAAAGTTGTAGAAGAAGATTGCGTCGTTGTAGTCAACCACTCCATTTCCATCGAAGTCGAGAGTCCCGAAGGTCTTGACAAGCCAGGTGATGGCGGCCAGCTTCTCGTCACCATTGATGATAGTGGTGGTGAAGGGCCTCGCAGTGGAGGATCCTTCGTAGTTCAGGCTCGGGGTTCCGCTGATGCTCAATGCATAGTTCGCCACAGAATTGATGGTCGCGCCATCCACGGTGACGATAGCGGTGGCATCGGCAGGCTTGGTGTTTGAGGTGCTGCCGTCCAGACCATAGTATTTCGAGCCATCGTAGAAGTAGAGTCCCCCATCAGTGGCGGCGACCTGTATGGTGGTGGCTTCCGAGGTGCCGCTCCAGTCTCCGGTGAATTCGCCCTCACCCGAAGCATCGTAGGCATAGACAGTCGCATTCTCCGGGTCGTCCGCAACGACGGCGACATTCGCCTCGGTCACGCTGGAGGTGCTGATGGTGTAGGTGCAACCGGCAGAGACGCTCAGGCTGTCGCCAAGTTCGCCGCTCGCAAACTCAATGGTCTCAGCATCCTTCTCGACCTTAGCGCCGTAGTAGAGTTTCGGAGCGCCAGACTTGGCAAAGTAAAGCGTGGTATCGGAGTTGGCGACGATCACCCACTTGGTGGCACCGGAGCGCACATCAACGGAAAGGCGAGACATGTCGCCCGTCACCTCTGCGGTCTCGCCCACGTTGGCAGAGTTCGCCAAGAATACATCCTTCACCCCGAACATCAGAGAGATGGGTGGGAAGGGCTGCTCCTGGGTAGTGCCATTCCCGAATGTCAGGGAAACACCTGCATCGGCAGAGCCGATCTTCACATCTACCGTGAAAGCGGCGAAGGTGATGGTGGTGAGACCAATCAACACCAAAGTCGTCAGAACGACGGAGAATTTGTTTTTCATCCTCTTTTTCCTATTTTAAAGAATTACAAAAGAAATGCACACATATCCACTATAGTGGCAAAATGAAATTTTTCCACTAGTGGTCAAGAAAAAACTGCTTAATTTGCAAAAAAAGACTTTGTCGTCAAGGCAAAAGTGACTTACACTCTCCGACTAATTCTTGATCACATAACCCACGCCAAGTTCCAGCACGGAATCCGGGACAAAGCTCTGCACCGACGCATCCCATCGCCAAATCGGATTAGAGGGCGACTCCGCAGGTGCAAATTCCTTGGTAGTGGCATCAGTAACGGTGCCGGCCAGGCTGACATAGTTCCAGCCCGCCGTCAGGTCATCGGCGAGAGCACTTTTCTCGCCGATGAAGGCCGTTCCCTTAAGTGTTACTGTTGCAACCGAATTTGCATTGTTGTAAACCCAATACGCTGCACCTTGCTTTAGTTCGGAAATGCGCGTAATCACGCTGTCCAGGTACAACACTGTATGATGAAAGAGTCCACCATCGTCCGTGACCTCCAGCAAGGGGATGCCAACCAAATTCCAGCCAGGAGCCAGGTTCAGGGCATACTCCACGCCGTCCACCAGCGGCACCTCGTAGGTTGCCATCAGCGTATTCGGTCCATCTTCGGAAGGCACCATAACAGTAGTCGTTTCGCCTTCCTGCACCTTGATGGGCTTTTCCGCCCCTCCCACGGTCAGCAACCTAAGTGTGAGGTTTTCGAGATTCGGGATCTGGTTCGATAGGCATTTGAAGGTCACATTCGCTGGCTGGCCACTCTGGGTGGTGAAATTCAGCAGCCATTCCGTCTCAAAACTGCTTGGTTTGTTCAAATCCAGTGTCACTTTATTCGCCACCCGAGAATACTGTTTTTCTTCGGGGAACACATACAGCGTCAAGGAATTGAAGCTACCCGGCGCTGGAAGCGGATACCCGTTTTCGGGCACAAGCCGTCGTTTATTGCCTATTGCAATATAGGCAGACTGGGATTTTCCACTGTCACCAGTACCGAAATCCGTCGTGATTTCCCACGAGGCGTAAATTTCCACATCCCCCCAGTCCACGCCACGAACCAATGGCGCAATACCAAAAAGACATACCGCAAATAAAGAAAGTAAGAGTTTTCTCATTATTGCGAACTCCCAAACGGTTCACACACATAAAACGGACTTAGCCCCAAGGAAAACCTCTATGTTGCCTTAAAGCAAAGGGCGTGCCAGAAATTTCATCGCTACGACAGTTTAGACCACCATCAAGCCTACAAGTTTCTCAAAGATAACCCCTCTTGATAAAATTTCTCGCCACGGCACACAAAAACCCCACGAATGAGCAGAATTTATCCAATGGATATTTTTTATTCAACATCATTCTTTGACCAATTTCATCGACATGAAAATGGATTCGCCAGTTTTGATTTGGTGGTCCACAACGAGCAGTCCCGAATGCATCATCGGAAAAAGATTTCGCCTAATTCCCTGTGAGGATATCTGACTAAACTGGTTTTTCAAGCAGAAGGGGACAAAGGGCGGCAGCTCCCGTAGAACTGTAAAAACGCAATTAGGCTCCCGATTGGGGAATAAAGCAACGGCCTAAAGATCAAAGTTTAAGATTGTAGATTCCATGTCTTGCATGTTAGACTTCAGGATCAGGCAGTTTGTTTCGCTGCCCACTTGGGAAACAACGCCAATGATTTCAAACTATTTGGAATGAAACAACATCCTCACTGCCATCCGAAAATCGACCGTCCCAAGGCAAAAATCACAGGAAAACTAAGATTCCGCTTCCTTTCCCGGCAACGGATTTGCAACCATCGAAAACCGCATTACATTACCATCGAAAGGGGTGGGGGCATGCCTCCCTATATGGTCACACATGCGCGTATATGCAAAATATTGCCGCAACGATTGCCTTGACTTGGAACAATTGCTCGTCATTGACTATTTGGCCGCACATGAATGCAAAAAAGTTCTGCTGGTTGGTTACAATCGTCCTCATGTCAACATTGCCTCGTTTCTGTCGCTCGTAGCACAAGGCACAGTTTTTTTAGCGGACAGCAGAGCAATATCCCAAATTCTTATTCTCTTGAC
>JAFXSU010000091.1 GCA_017525435.1 Victivallales bacterium | reverse complement strand
GCCGCCGCATTGGCCGAGGACCTGACTTTGGTCACCAACAACATCGCGCATTTCTCACGGGTGCCGAAACTCAAACTTGAAAACTGGGTAGAATGACTATCCATGGCTAGCGATTTACGCAGAGTTGTCATCACCGGCTGCGGCGTGGTCTCCGCGTTGGGCTTCGACCGCATCACGCTCTTCGACCGTCTACTGGTCGGCGACAACGCCGTGCGCACAATGCCCCAGTGGGAATTGCCAGGCGCCACGGGAACGCTTCTGGCCGCACCGCTGGAATTGCCACACGAGAAAATCCTCTCGCTGGACCGCAAATTGCGCAGGTCGATGGCTCCGGTCGCGATTTATGCAGTACTTGCCGCCAGAGACGCCATCGCCGAAAGTGGTCTGTCCGACGAAGAACTCACCAATGGCACCACAGGCTGTGCCGTCGGCTCCACCCTTGGCAGCCCCAGTGCCATCCATGAGACGATGCGACTCTTCCACGAATCCGGCCTGGAAAACCTGCCCGCGCAGCAGTTCTTCAAAAGCGTCTCGCACACCGCCGCCTTCAATGTGGCCAATGTCTTCGGGTTGACTGGCGCCCTTCTGGCCCCCTGCTCTGCGTGTGCTTCGGGACTTCAGGCCATCGGAGTGGCATACGATGAAATCCGACTCGGGCGACAGACAATTATGCTCGCCGGTGGAACGGACGAGGCGACGCCCGAGGTCGCCGGCACTTTCGAACAACTCTTCGCACTCGCACACCCTGCCCCTGGACAGGATGCCGCCGAGGCAATCCGACCCTTTGACGCAAACCGCAGCGGGCTGGCAGTCGGCGAGGGAGCAGCCGTTTTCGTCTTGGAAGAACGCGCCCACGCGCTT
Source organism: Victivallales bacterium (assembly GCA_017525435.1). Lineage (GTDB taxonomy): Bacteria > Verrucomicrobiota > Lentisphaeria > Oligosphaerales > Oligosphaeraceae > RGIG1601. Next base: position 11,252 of record JAFXSU010000091.1, on the reverse strand, counting down.
CGGCGCGGTGCAAAGATTCTTGCAGAAATTCGAGGTTACGCCACCAATGCCAGTGGGCGTCAGACAAGCCAATCGGACGAAGGTGCCATTGAACGTTGTTTAGCCGCCGCCTTGCGAGAAGCATCGTTACAACCCGCCAATATCCATTATATTAGTGCACATGCCACAGGAACCCGCCAAGGCGACCTTGCCGAGGCCGCCGCACTTGCGCGGGTTTTCGGCAATGCCGTCCCCGTCTCCAGCTTGAAAGCGCAACTAGGGCACACCATGGGGGCCTCTGGCGCACTGGAGCTCGCCGTGACGCTGGAGATGGCCCGTCGCAATACCCTTCTGCCCACCGCCAATCTCACTGCACCGGACGAGGCATGCGCCGGACTCGACCTCCTTCGGCAGCCCCGTCGCACCGCCTTGCGCTATTTCGTCAAGGACTGTTTTGCCTTTGGCGGAATCAACGCCGTTCTTGTCGGCGAGTTTTCACCGCCCGCGGAATCGTAAATCAGTATGACTCGCGAAGAAATCATCCAGCAAGTCAACACCGTCTTTGTTGACCAATTTGAAATTGAGGCGGAAAGACTCACGCCCGAAAAGCAGCTCTTCACCGATCTGGGGCTAGACAGCCTGGACATTGTGGATCTGCTGGTTGAACTCCACAAGAGCTTCGGCATCGCCCTTCGCAACAATGAAGAAGTCCGCAAAGTGCGGACCCTTGGCGATGTCTATGACTTCCTGGAAAAATATGCCCGTGAGCATCCCGAGGAAATCCACTCCGCTGGAAACTAGCGCACGCCCAACGATCAGCGACTACCTTGTCAGCGCAATCATCTATGGCTGGCTGGGGCTTTGGTCGCTTTTGTATTTTGCATTCATCGCCCTGCCCTTTTTCGGTGCTCTCTGTCTGCCCAAGTGGCCTCGCCGAGCAGTGTTGCGCTGGATTGTACTGGGTTGGGGAATCGTAGCTACGCGCATCGGCGTCTGGCCGTTTATCCGGCTCACGGCCACCGGCGTGAAACCTGGTTCCAAGCCAGCCATTTATGTCTTCAACCATCGTTCGGGTTCGGACGCCTTCTTGGTCTCCGCAATGAAACGCCCGATGATTCAGGCGGTCAATGGCTGGCCGATGCGACTTCCGCTTTTGGGCTTCGTCGCACGACAGGCCGGCTATTTGGACACAACCGCTTCAACCTATGACGAAGCACTGCAGATTATCCGCGAAAATCTGGACCACGGCGTATCGATCATCAGTTTTCCCGAAGGCCACCGTTCTGGAGCCAAAGAGATGCTGCCTTTTCAAAGCGGAATCTTTCGCATCGCCCGTGAACTGGGCGTGGAAATATATCCAGGCGTCATCACAGGCAACGAACAGAACCCCACTCGTCACTTCCGCTTGCAATGCGGGAGAATACATTTTCATCTGCTGCCACCGGTCGATGTCGCCACAATACGCAGTTTTCCATCGGCTTTCGCTTTGAAGCAATATGTGCGCAAGCAGATGGTCCAGGCCTGCGCCGAACATGAGATTTATCCGTAGCCGGTCGCGGCGGATTATTCGTTTGCAGGTTCCGCTGGAACGTCGGCATTGCCGTCGCCGGCTTCCGCATCGTCAGGGAGGTTGAGTTCTTTGAGGATATTCATCACGCGGTCAGCGCGCGCGGCGGTGCCGTCCAGCTTGAAATTCAGAACCGGCGTATATTTCATAATCACCTTCTGGGCAAGCCCGGCTTGCAGGAGGTGGCGCTGGCTCCGCAATAGCGCCAGCGCGCGCTGGTCGTCTCCAGGAGCACCATAGACGCTCACAAAGACATTCGCATTGCGGAGGTTCGATGCAATTTCAACGCCCGTGACAGTGATGAGCACACCAGGCATCACCGGACGAATGTGGCTCTCGCAAAGGATTCCCAGCTCGCGCTGGAGCTGGGCATTCAGGCGGGTGAGGCGGTCGGTACTCATAATTGGCAATTAGCAATTAGCTAGAGTTCGGGGGCGATCTGCTGAGTCTGGAAGACGGAGATGCGGTCGCCGACCTCGAAGTCCTCAAAGTTGTCCAGCTTGATACCGCATTCCTGACCGGCCTTCATTTCGCGGACGTCCTCCTTGAAGTGCTTGAGCGAAGCGACCAGTCCGGAGTAGATGAGTTCCTTCTGGCGGTAAACCTTTGCCTTGAGATTGACGCGCACGGAGCCAGAATTCACGCGGCAGCCGCAGATCTTGCCGGCCTTGGTGATATTGAAGACCTGCATGATTTCTGCTTCGCCAAGGAGAACCTCCTTGGTTTCGGGGGTAAGGCGTCCGCGCATCGCATCGCGCAGGTCATCCAGCAGTTCATAGATGATGGAGTAGAGGCGGATTTCGACACCCTTGTTCTTGGCAATCTTGTTGATGCCAGGCATCGCACGAACATGGAAGCCGATGATGATCGCCTTGGAGGCGGCTGCGAGAATCACGTCGTTCTCGGTGATTTCACCGACACCGGAGTGGATGACCTTGCAGGTGATCTTCTGGGACTTGATGCCGTTGATGGACTCGCCGATGGCTTCCAGGGAACCGCGCACGTCGGTCTTGAGAATCAGATTGAGTTCGGGGAGGCTGGCAGACGCCGCTTCGTTCTTGAAGAGCAAATTGATGTCCTCCAAGGTGAGCGCGGCGCGCTTGGGAGCCAGCTCTTCGGCACGACGGCGAGCCAACTCTTCGTCGGCGACCGCCTTGGCGGCTTTTTCATCCGGCTGCCAGACGACGGTTTCGCCGGCCTCCGGCACACCGGTGTAGCCCATGATCTTGACGGGAGTCGATGCGGTCGCCTTGGCAAGACGCTTCCCATGGGTGTCCAGAATGGCCTTGGCTTTTCCGTAGGTAGCGCCACAGGAGAACCAGTCGCCAATCCGCAGGGTCCCGTTGCGCACAAGGATGTTCGCGGTCGGTCCCATGCCGGACTCCATCTGCGCCTCGATGACAAGTCCCTCGAAGGGCGCATCGGGGTCGGCAGCCAGCTCAAGCATTTCAGCCTCAAGGAGAATTCGCTCCAGCAGGTCATCCACGCCCTCGCCGGTAATGCCGGAACACGGGATGACTGCGGTGTTGCCGCCCCAGTCTTCCGGCTGGATGCCATTCTCCTGGAGCTGGCGGCGCACCTTGTCCGGATCGGCACCAGGCAGGTCAATCTTGGTGACGGCGACGATGATCGGCACTTTGGCGGCCTGGGCGTGATGGATCGCCTCGACCGTCTGGGGCATGATGCCCTCGGTGGCCGCAATCACCAGCACGGCGATATCAGTGGCGTTGGCGCCACGGGCGCGCATGGCGGTAAATGCGGCGTGGCCAGGCGTATCAAGGAAAGTAATCGTCTGGTCGCCATATTGCGCAACGGAGGCGCCAATGGCCTGGGTGATGCCACCGGCCTCTCCGGCGGCGACCTTGGTCTTGCGGATATAGTCCTGAAGCGTGGTCTTGCCATGGTCAACATGCCCCATGAAGACCACCACCGGCGGACGGCCGACTTTGCGTTGCGGACGCCCCTGGCGCTTGGCCTCGGCGGCGGCGACTGCGCTGCGCTTGCGCTCGAAGACCGGATGGTTACTCTTTTCGCGCCGCTCCTGCACAAAGCGCTTGCCGTTCTTGGCGCAGATCTTCTCGACGACGTCGAGTTCCAACACCTGGTTGATGGCGGCGAAGATATTGAGCCCCATCAGCTGTACGATCACCGCATTGGGCTTGAGATCCAGCGCCTGGGCGAGGTCGCGGACGGTGATTGGCGACTTCAAATGGACTTCGTCGCCATCTTCGCCCTCTGCGCTTTCCGCAGATGCAGGGGCCTGCGCCGGTGCGGGCGCGGGTGGCGGCGGCGGCGCGGCCTGGGCGGACTTTGCGGCGGCTTCTTTCTTCTTGGTATCTGCCATGATCTGGCTGAACACCAGATCGGCGTCGCTCTTCAGCAGGCTACTTGAGGTAGTCTTGACGTCGTAGCCCTCTTTCTTGAGGATCTCCAGCACGTCCTTCGCCGCCATTCCCAGTTCATTCGCCAATTCGTAAACTCGTTTCTTTTCGCTCATCTTGCCTGTCTCCTGCTGAAATGTCGGTGAAAAACTCTGCGACTCTGGGGGCGACTGTCCCAACGCGGCCCTGCCGCGCGCTCCTCAACCATCGTCTTGCGTCAAATTGCCTTGGCCGCCGCAGATATCTTGGCAGCCAGTTCGGGGGACATGCCCTCGACCGCCATCAAGTCATCCAATGTGGCCTCGCGAAGTCCGTCCATCGAGTGGTATCCACTGCCGACGAGTGCCTGGGCGAGCGTCTCATCAATTCCAAGGCCCTTCACGAAGAGCTCGACCGCCTGCTGAATCTGCTCCTGCATCGTCAGTTCACGAGTGACGACGGGGACATAGCGGTCGATATTGATGTTCCAGCCCAAGAGCCGCGCCGCGAGGCGGGAGTTCTGGCCTTTCTTTCCAATGGAAAGCGAGAACATCTCGTCGGTCACTTTGACATTGAGCTGGTGTGTCTTCTCGTCAATCTGCACCTCGGCCAATTCTGCCGGCTTGAGGGCATTGGCGACGTATGTCTTCAGATCCTCGTCCCATTTGATGATATCGACCTTTTCGGCTCCACCCAGTTCGCTGATGATGGTTCGCACGCGCATTCCGCGCTTGCCGACGCAGGCGCCGATGGGATCCACCTTCTGCTCGCCGGTGGCGACGGCGATCTTGGTGCGGTAGCCCGGTTCGCGGGCGATCGCCTTGATCACCACCGTGCCATCCGAAATCTCACTGACCTCACGCTCGAAGAGCCGCTGCACAAAGAGCGGGCTGGTGCGGGTGAGCTGCAGGCAGGGTCCCTGCTTGTCCTTGTTGAGCGCCTTCAAGAGCACAGTGACGGGATCATTGACCTCCAGACGCTCGCCGGGGATGCAGTCTTTATGAGTCATCAGCCCTTCCGCATTGTCAAAACTGACATAGACTCCGTTACGGTCAATACGGCTGATGACGCCGCTGAGAAGCTGGCCTTCCAATCCCTGATAGTGGGTAAGAATGTGCTTCTTTTCCAGCTCGCGCAGAGCATTGTCGAGATATTGCTGGGCGTTGGATGCGGAAATTCGGCCGAGCGTGGCGGGATCGATCTTCCATTTGATCTCGTCTTTCAGCTGGGCATTGGGAAGCTGGGTGCGTGCCATTGCCAGAGAAATCTCGACCCGGGCATCCATGACCTTCTCGACCACGACCAGTTTCGCGTAGCAGGTGAAATTGCCGCGCTTCTCGTCAAAGTCCACCTCGACATTCTGGAAGCCGGCGACCACCGACTTCTTGGCGGACTCCCGCAGCGAGTTCTTCATTGCCTCAATGATGTCCTCTTTGCTGAGGCCGCGATTTTTGGCGAGATATTCGACATCTTGCATCATTTCAGAACTCATTGTGGGGTCCTCCTCTAGTTGAGTGTTGGGATGCCACAGGAGATGGTTTCAGGATAGAAAATCATCTCCGCAAGCAAAAAAAAAGCGGGCCAGCACAGACCCGCATTTCGATCTGGGGATTGGGAGATCCGCTTCGTTCGCCGTGCGAATCTTACAGTAACAATATGTAATATAATGGAATTTTCGCGAAACTCAAGGAAATGCGAATAAATTATATACATTGCCGCGTAAAAATTAGGATTCATATCGTTAACTTGCCTCTGAATCCGTCCGCCTCACCCACTGAAAACCTGTCGAATGACCGAATCCTCTCCCAGCCGAATTCTGACCATATTGGTCATGGTGTTGCTGGCCGCCTTTGGGGTCTGCTACATCTTCAGCACGGGCTACCTGGGATCCTCATATCCCATCCGCCCAAACTGGCTGCGACAATGCGCCTTTCTTGGACTCGGCGCCATCGCGGCAACCATGATGGCGCGACTGGACAACCGGGGGACACTATGGCGGGCGGTAGTCTGGACTGGCTACGGCATCAGCGTGTTATTGCTTGCGGTGGTGCTTTTGTTCGGTCGCGAAATCGGCGGGGCGCGGCGTTGGCTGGCCTTGGGGCCTTTTCTCTTGCAGCCAGCAGAGTTTGCAAAAGTATTCACGATACTGGCAGGATCTCTGCTCCTTTCCGGCGATGTCTGCAAAAACCGCCGCCAGGAACTTGGCTGGGTGCTATTGTGCTTTGCAGTGCCTTTCGGGCTGATTCTGCTGGAGCCCTCCTACGGCAACGCCTGTTCGCTTCTGCCCTGCCTGCTGACCATATTTGGCATTCGTTTCTTCCCCAATTGGTTATGGCGAGTCGGTCTGATGGCATTGGTGGCATGTCTATTTGCCGGCGCATGTGGCATCTACCGACTGCGTAGCCAGCCGCCGGAAGTGCAAGAAGCGTCGATGGTTGTGGAGGGCGGTCGCGGATTTCTGCGTGGATACCATCTACGGCGGCTTAGGGCTTTCCTTTCGCCAGAAGGCGACTGGAACGAGCAACAGTCGCTGATCACGGTGGCAGGCGGCGGTTTGACCGGCAAAGGATATCTCAACGGCACGATGAAACGGCTGGGATTCCTTCCTCGCACTGTCGCCCCCACGGATTTCATCTTCGCAGTGATCGCCGAAGAGGGCGGATTGCTTTTTGGCGTCGTGCCAGTGCTTCTTCTCTACGCACTGCTCATCGGGCTGTTGCTGCATCGCGCGACCGATGTGGCAAGCCGTCTGGATCTCAACCTCTTGGCAGCAGGAACAGTGTTGCTGTTCGTGCATATCTTGGTCGGAATCGGGATGACCGTCCGCCTTGTACCCGTGATTGGTCTGCCCCTGCCGCTCCTTTCCTACGGCGGTTCCTTTACCATGTCGATTCTCATATTGCTGGGGGCGCTTTTGGGAACGCGTCGGGATTCGTCGGAGGACCAGGAAGGCGACCCACCACCGATCGCATCCAGCCGAATGCTGCGGCTGGGTCCACTGCTGAAGATTGGAGTCCGGTGGAAATAACTCTATGAGGTGCCTTGCCTCAAATGGTGGCGGCTTTTTTGCTTTTGGCAAGCAACTTTTTGGTTTTTTGGCATTACATTAAAGAATCGTTCTGCCACCAGAAATTATCTTGCGTATGTCCTCCCCCACATTCAAGGGCAACATCACCATTCAGAATCCCCACGGGTTGCACCTGCGGGTCGCCAGTGAATTGACCAGGCTGTGCCGCCCATTTCAGGCCAAGGTCAAGCTCAGCCGGGCCAATGGTTCGGCCGCCGATGTCGCCAGCCCACTCGCCCTGTTGACATTGGAGGCAACGTGCGGAACGCAACTGGTAGTATTGGCCGAGGGGACGGACGCCGAGGCGGCAGGGGCGGCTGTAGTTGGCTATTTTGCCACAAATGGCCATGCGAAAGACTGACCTCCTGGCAATCCTGGAAAGACTCGACTTGCATCCCAGCCGCACGCTGGGACAGAATTTTCTGGTGGACGAAAATTGCCTGGAGGCACTCGTTCAGGCGGCCAATCCGCTGGCCGGGGAAACGGTGCTGGAGATTGGACCTGGAACCGGCGTGCTCACCGAACGATTGCTGGCCTCTGGCTGCCAGGTTACCGCGATTGAGTTTGATTCGCGGCTTTATTCCTTTCTGCAAGAGAAGTTCTTAGGGGAGAAAAGACTACGGCTCATCCACGCCGACGCCTGCCGGGTGGACTATGCAGAGCTTTTTCCCATCGAAACGCCTTTTCGAGTCATCGCGAATCTCCCCTATTCGTGTGCTTCTCCGCTCTTGGCAAAATTGGCTGACTTGGTTCATTCGCCAACCTCCCTGCATGTTCTGCTACAACTGGAAATGGCAGAACGACTTACTGCAAATGTCGGCACTAAGGAATACGGGAGTCTGACTGCACGGCTGGCAATACGCTATGCGTCTTCCATTGTGCGGCGAGTGCCCCACGGAGTCTTCTTCCCCCCACCCGAAATCGACTCCGCATTCCTGCGGATGACACGACTTCCCCAAGAAACAACACGGGAAGTGCTGAAACGCGCTGACGCACTAATAAATGCGGCTTTCGCGCAACGTCGCAAGCAGGCACGGAGGCTCCTGGCTGGCGTGGCACCTGATGTGGACTGGAATACTGCCTTAGCTCAGCTCGGATTGCCAGAAACTGTCCGCGCCGAGGACATCTCGCCGAGACAATATCTGACGCTGGCCATGCTCTAATTGCACAACTTTTTTAATAACAAAGGAGTTATAATGAATTTAAGTTTTTTGATCGAAGCCTTCAACATCAGCGATCCCGTGGGAAAGGGCATCGTGGGGGTGTTGCTGGTGGCCAATTGCATCTGCTGGTCGATTGTGCTGAACAAGCGCTTTGAAACCAGCTCCATCGTTTCGCAGTGCCGGAAGTTCCTGGTGGTCTTTGGAAAATACAAGTTCTCCGCGCCTCTGCGAATCTTCGGGGAACTGGACACCAACAGGAAAGTCACAGGTCCCTTGGCGGCACTGACCGAGGCCGTGCGCGAGACACTGATGGCTACCTTGAAGCTGGACAGCATCCAGAAGGAACGCCTGTTGACAGAAGGCGTATTGCCGCGACCGCTGAAACAATCCGAACTGGATGCCCTGCGGGCAACGGTGAACCGGGAGATGACAAAGCAGGTCATCCAACTCGAAAGCGGTCTGACGATGATGACGACAATCATCTCACTGGCGCCAATGATGGGACTCTTCGGAACGGTTTGGGGGGTGTTGGCCACATTCATGGACATCGGCCACAGCGGACGGCCAGACATCGCATCGGTTGGCCCTGGCATCGCAAGCGCACTGCTGACCACGGTATGCGGACTCCTTGTCGCCATCCCCGCAATCTTCTTCAACAATTTCTCGGTACGGGCCATCAATGACATCATCAACAATCTGGAGCTTTACTCGGAGGATCTTTTCAGCGTCCTGCTGACGGCATCGGAGACTGCGGCACAGGAGGCGTCCGCTCAAGAAAAAGAGAGTGCACCGCCACCGGCACCAGTGCCGACAGTCATCGTACAAACGGCTCCACCTCAGCAAGTTGTTCCTCCACCTATGGACTACGGCGTGCCCGCTCCGGGCTATTACGACAACCCGGCACCACAGGAATATGGTGCGCCAACATCGCAGGAATTCGGCTCGCCAATGCCGCCAGCAGAACCAGCGCCACGTCAGGTTCAGCGTCCCGCGCCTCCGCCAGCCGGCTTTTAGCAAGGGAGATGGGCAAGAATGTTTGAGCGCAGCACCCACCGCAAACGACTGGAGGTCATCTCGGAGATTAACATGACTCCGATGATGGACTTGACCTTCACCTTGCTGATTGTCTTCATCATCACCGTGCCGATCATGGACTACACCAGCGATGTCACCCCGCCAAAGATGACCACGCCACAGGAGGTCAATGAGCAGACCATGGCAAACGCGGCATTGGTGGAGTTGGACGAAGATGGCAATGTCAAGGTGGACGGCAACTCCGTCCCTTTCCACGAACTGGAAGTGTATTTCCAGGGGCTATCCGCCCAGGGCAAGGAGAAAATTCTCCTGCGTCCGGATGAGGACCGACACATCTCCGAGATGGTCGCCATCATGCGTGCGGCGAACCACACGAACCTCGCCATCCAGCTGATGACGCAGGCGGAGTAATCTTTGGGATTTATATTGATAAATTATTAACCTGGATAGAGTTAATTTGATTTTTATAAAAAAGCTGGGCGGGACATACTCCCGCCTTCGCCCTGCGACTCCAGCGTGACAAGTCAGTGCATCCTTCCCGTTTGGCCTCACTGCCGTTCGATAGAATTTCCTGTGACTTGTACTGCCACTATGCGAGGGAATGGTGACAAGATGCCGTCTTGAACCGCTCCGCTTGACCGCGATTTACCCATGCACGTGCGCGTCCATATAGGGAAGTATACCCCCACCCCCTACGATGGTAATGTAATGCGGATTTCAACGGTTGCAAATCCGTTGCCGGGAAAGGAAACGGAATCTTAGTTTTCCTATGATTTTTGCCCTGTGACTTTCGGTTTGTCGGGTAACTTTGACATGGCATCAAACCATCCATGTCCAGGTTAGTAGGTCGGACGTCAAGCGGAATGTCAACATCCCGCAGGCAAGGCATCATCACGGCAGGTCGCTTCCGTCAGGATACCAGCGCGCGTTGCTTTCAACGAAATTGTTGTTGAATGGCGCCTTCTGGTAGGGGTTGTTGGATGTGGTGTAATTTTTCGCACTGGGAACGCCGCAATTGGTCTTGATGGTGACGACATGGCCGTCGGAGAAACCGAGGTTTGCGCTGTCGGCATGTCTGCCATCCAGAGTGCCATTGTAGTTTCCGGGGTAGAAGCGGTTCAAGACCATATAGCCGCGAATCTGGCTGGCATTGGGGCTGATAAAGAAGTTGTCGCCGAGGAGGTAATAGTTGGATGGTCGGCGGATTTGGTCTATGCGGCTTTCGATGCGTTTGTTGTTCTCGGCCAACCCGTAGTGAATATAGGGCAGACGGTAGTCCCAATATACTCCTTGCTTGATAAGCGTGACGCTGATGTTAGGTTCGGTCTCTTTGAGTGCGGGGCACTTCATCACCCGGGGGGTGATTCCACCTTCACGCCAAAGCAGTCCAGGCCAACGGAGTGTTTTGTCGTATTCGGCCACGCCTTCCATGACGAGCATATAATCGACGGGCGGCATGATGCCGTCGTTGGAGTCGGCATACATCATGATGTTCAGCGCAAGTTGCTTCATGTTGTTGATGCACGAAGTCGTACGAGCTTTTTCACGTGCTTTCGAAAGCGCCGGCAATAACATGGATGCCAGAATGGCGATGATTGCAATCACGACCAGAAGTTCGATTAGGGTAAAATGTAATTTTCGCATCTTGTTGTCTCCTCTGGTTTCAGTGGAAAGTTCGGCCTCTCGGCCTTCTTAAACTTGTTTAGCAAATCGAGAAATTAGTAAACTATAGTCCCTGTTGGCCGGATTTTCCAATGTCGGATGGAAAAATTGCCAGTTGCGACAGAAAAACATATCATTGGCTTGCCTGTCTGCCATGCAGAAAAGACTTCAATCCAAGGTGCCAACGGGGACAGACACCCATGGTACTACTTGCAATGCAAGGGACAGACATGCAAGGACCAACGGGGACAGGCCCCTTCTAGCCCTTTTTAGCCTTTCTAGCTCGGCTAGTCCGGCTAGATTTGCTATTACCCTAGACAAAGATAATTTGATGTCATGCCACAGCTATCCAATAAAACGAAAGCCACAAGGCAAAAATCATAGGAAAACTAAGATTCCTTTTCCTTTCCCCGCAAGGG
>JAFXSU010000090.1 GCA_017525435.1 Victivallales bacterium | reverse complement strand
ATGACATACTCTAGTTGCCGGATGCACTTTTTCAAATACATTTATCTAATTGAAAATCAAATATATAATAAATGATAAAGAAGCATAATTTGCGAAGATTCCCACGATATTCACAGGCAAGCTGTCCTTTTGCAAAAGGCCAGTTCTCTACGACGGTGTCGAATTGCAGTTCGACAATTCTACGAAAGCAGCCGCCCCAGTTTTACGGCCAAAATCACATTCGATTTCTGTTCAAAAAAGTGTGCGTCATCCTTTTGGGGCTTCGAGTGCAGTCCAGCTGTAACAACTTTGAGCCACTTTTGCAATTTCTTCTGAATGCACTCACATTTCCACTGCAAACCACCGCATCACGGGTAAAATACGGTGTCCGTCCTTGAAAAATCGCCTTGAAATACCATATTATTAGAGATGCCCGTAGGCATTTCAGGAGAGATGGCTGAGTGGTCTAAGGCAACGGTCTTGAAAACCGCCGAGGAGCAATCCTCCGTGGGTTCGAATCCCACTCTCTCCGCCAGTTTGGAATATATTCAAGATAAACATGTTATTAAAGATATAGCGTATGATAATCTGATTGACCTCTTCTCCCATTGGCAGTCTAACAGATAGACTTCCGCCGACCTGAGATTCCTGAGAACATAGGACAATTTCGATGCCTCTAGGGAGAATAAAGTGTATCGTTAAATGCCGTCAAGCCCCATGCTTTTCAGGGTGATAGGTGGGAACCGCGCGAAGGACGACATCGCGAATTGCGTCTGAGTTGGTCGCACTGACCTCAATGAGTTCGCTAAGATGCTGGAGGAAAAGTTGCGTGTCAATCTCAATGGGCTGTGCGATATGGATGAGCTTGTTCTCCGTCTTTTTCAACCCTTCTTCGCTCATTAATTTCTCTTCGTAGAGTTTTTCTCCAGGACGCAAACCCGTGTATTGAATTTTGATATCCACGTCCGGCTTAAAGCCCGCCAGTTTGATCAGATTGCGTGCCAAAGAGTCAATTTTCATCGGCTCACCCATGTCCAGCACAAAAATCTCACCGCCATGTGCATAAGTAGCAGACTGGAGCACCAGCGATACCGCCTCTGGGATGGTCATAAAGTAACGAATGATATCGGGATGCGTGACCGTCACCGGGCCGCCTTCCGCGATTTGCTTCTTAAAAAGCGGAATCACTGAGCCATTGGAACCTAGCACATTACCAAAACGCACGGCGACAAATTCGGTACGCGGGGTGTTCGGTGGCAAGGTGAAGTGAACTTTTTGGGCACCAGTATGCGAGTCGATGTGTGGCAGGACAGAAATGTCTCCTGTATGGGCGATTTTATCCATTGTCTGGATAACCATCTCGCAAAGGCGCTTGGAGGCTCCCATTATGTTCGTCGGATTCACTGCCTTGTCAGTGGAAATCAACAAGAAACGTCGGCAACCATGAGTAAGTGCCGCAAAGGCGACTTTATAAGTTCCCAGTACATTGTTTTTGATGGCTTCACAAGGGGAGTCTTCCATTAGCGGGACATGCTTGTGAGCTGCAGCGTGGAAGACCATCTCAGGATGATAGCGGTCGAAGAGTTGTTCCACGCGATGGGAATCCCGTACGGAGCCAATCAAAACAACGAGATTCAGGTCTGGGTGTTGCCGCCGTAGTTCCTGTTGGATGTCGTAGGCGTTGTTCTCGTAGATGTCAAAAATAATGAGCTGCTTAGGCTTGTGATTGGCAATTTGCCGACACAGTTCCGATCCGATGGAACCGCCGCCGCCCGTTACCAGGACCACTTTATCCTTAACATAGCCCATGATGGATTCCAGATCGACCTGGATCTGTTCACGGCCGAGCAGATCGGCCACGTCCACCTTACGCAGCTGTGAAACATTCACTTCCCCGTTGACCAGCTGATAGATGCCGGGAAGGGTTTTGATTTCACACCCCGTCTCCTGGCAGATATTGATGATTTCACGTTGTTCTTCATGCGGGGCTGTGGGAATGGCCAGGAAGATACGGTCGATGTTGTAGCGCTGGACATTTTTGAGGATGTCATCGCGTCCACCAACGATGGGGATTCCGTCCAAAGTTCTTCCCCATTTGTCGAAGTCATCGTCAATGATGCATTGAATGTTGATTTCAGTAAGTTTGCTGGTTGTGATATCACGAAGAATCATTTGTCCAGCTGAGCCTGCACCAATGAGCATTCCATTTAAATTCTTTTTCCCATGTCGCTCGCGTTTTTGCCAATTTGACAGTTCCAAGAAAAGCAATCGATAGACAAAACGGCTAAATAGTAGGAAGCCGCACTGAAGAATAACACCGAAGACATAATAGGACAGGGGCATCCTGCCATAGCAGCAGGAAATCAAAAGAATATGTAGAGGGATTGTCAGAAAGACTCCGGCAATGCATCGGGTCAATTCATGGTAACTGGCAAATTTCCAAATACTATTGTATAATTTAAAAGCAACATAAGCCAAGATGCAAAGCGGTGGAAAATATTTCAAAGTCACAAGCAAGCCGGAAGCATAGCCGCTAAAACCACCTGGATGGAACGTTTCAAAGCGAATCACCAAGGCGAGATAATAACTTAAGGCGGTGGAGACCAAGTCATAAATTACCAACAAAAGGGCGGCGAACCACCATGCCTTGATACGCGGACACTTGGAAGTTGTCAGTTCTCGCGACATTAGAACCTCTGACTAGAAATTGATCAAAATCCAAAGATTTGTGGGTTGGATTTACACTAGGCATTATTTCTCATGAGGGCACCTGATTGCATTTCTACAATTCCACGGAGGGAGCACCTCCCGCACTCCTGCTGCTTGAAAAAACAGCTTAGTTAGGCATCCACACAGGAAATATAGCTTTACGCAAAAGAAAACAACAATTGTTTCAACCCAGATAATAAATATATCACAAAATTCTGATTTTACAATTCATTGCAGAAAAATAAGCGAAGCGAACACGGCAGTTCTGGCCCATATGAAACCTCTTTGTTCCAAGCATAAAGATACACGAAAAATGAATCCTTTTATCTTCCTGTTTTCTCTTCCCAAAGGCGGAGGCAATAAAGAGTCCAGAGCAGCGGACCATGGCTGGCCTGGCCGTGAAGATGTTCGGCAACAATATGCTTTACTGACTTTTCATTCAATAGTTTATGAATATCCCATTCGGTTACTTCATCGGCGAGTTTCTGGGCGATGGGCGCCAAGTCATTGCGGAACCAGTCCGCCACGGGGGTTCCGAAGCCTCGCTTGGGCTGGCTGAGGATTCGCGGATCCAGAAATTCCTTTCCGATATGTCGTAGAAGCCGTTTGTTTTCTTTTGAGTTAAAACGATATTCAATGGGGAGGGACAAGGCAAAGCGAACGACATCCATATCCAATATTGGGCAAAGATATGTCACGCCGGTGCCAGCACAGGCCAGGTTGGCTTTGCGGAAACCGTCATCGGGGAGATAAACCATCAGATCCAAGGCATTGTATCGTTGGACAGGATGGGCCAGGGGAAGATTCGTCGTTAGGCTTTCCCAATCTTCGAGGTAATTCTGGGAGTTTGGCGTAGCGAGCAGACGATCACGGAGGCTCTGGGAGGCGATTTGCTGGAAAGAGCCGTAGGCGGCAAGTTGCGGAAGGGCCAGCGATTGCAAGGAGCGCTTGAGGTTGGCGAGGCGCGAGCGGTTGTCGCGGGGATTGGGGAGTAATGCGGCAGTGACGCGACACGGTGCGCGAAGCAGTGCCTGTAGTCAGTTGGGCAGACGATGACGAAGGAGCATCGCCTGATAGCGTCGATAGCCGCCGAAGACCTCATCGCCGCCATCGCCGGTGAAGAGTGCCTTGCGGGCGGTGTCGCGTGTCGCGATGGCGGTCGGCAGGAGGGACGAGTCAGCATAGGGTTCGCCTGCCTTCGCCAGCACCGAAGGCAATACTGCCAAATCAGCAGGATTCAGGCGGTGAACGGCGAGTGGGACGCCGCAACGTTGGGCGGTTCCGGCCGCCAGATCGCTTTCATCATAGGCAGTTTCGGAAAAGGCGATGGAGTAGGCCTGCCGGGTTTCATCTGGAACAAGTTGACTGACCAGACCGGTCACCAGTCCGGAGTCAATGCCGCCAGAGAGCATGAAATCCGCTTCTGGATGTGCCAATAGGAGACGTCGGGTTGCCTGAACCAGTAGTTCCCGAGCCTGTTCCTGAGCCTCGGGCCAGGTGATTTGGCGCTGTGGCAGGAATTGCGGTTGCCAGTAACGATGCGGGGTAGGGCGGCTGGTGCCATCGCCGCAGTCATCCGTGCCTGGTGCGACTTTGGCAATGGCCTCGTATGCGGTTCGGGGGGCAGGGATGTATCCCAAGGAGAAGTAGTCTGCAAGTGCGGCGTTATCCAGCTGTCGGGAAACCCCGTCCAATGCGGTCAGCTGCGGAAGGCTCTCGGAGAAGACGGTGCAACCATATTGAGAAATAGTGCTATGAAAGAGGAATCTTTGGCCAAGCTGGTCCCGCAAAAGATGAAATTGTTTTCGGGACAAGTCATAATAGGCAATGACAAAGGGGCCGTTCAGTGTTTGAAGAAGGTCTTCGAATGGCTGCCTGCCGAGGAGTGCCAAGAGTAGCTGTGCGGGCGGGGAATCGATTGAGAGTCCCGCGAGTCTGGCGAGTTCGGGCTGATTTCTCAATTCTCCGGAGAAGGCGATGACCGCCTCTTCATTGGAGGCCAATGCCGAGTCATCCGCATAGACGACAGCGTGGTCGAACCAATGCGCCTTGCCCAGAGAACAAGAGTGGGCAAACGACTGCTCCAAACTCTTCCGCAGAGTGTCGGGAAGTGTTTTCCCCCATTGCCAGAAGGCACCAAATAGTTCAGGCATTGCAGTCTCCTTTGAATCAGCCGTGATACAATACATAAAAAATCCCCGGCAGGACAAATCCAGCCGGGGAGAGAAATAACCGCAATGGGAAAAGGCGATTATGCCTTCAGGCTGCGGACCTTCGCGGCCAGATCATTGCCGGCGCGGAATTTCACGACCTTGCGGGCCGGAATCTTCACGGGCTGCTCGGGCTTGTTCGGGTTGCGCCCGATGCGGGGCTTCTGGGTGATAATCTCGAAGACGCCGAAACCGCGGAGTTCGACGTGACCGCCGGCGGCGAGGATTTCGGAGAGGGTCTCGAGGGTGGCCTTGACGGCGTCAAAGGCAGCGCTCTGGGTGATGCCAATTTTTGCGGCGACCGCGTTGGCGATCTTGCGCTTGGTCATGGTGTTGTTGCTCATGGATTACTCCTGTTTGTTGTTACTGTCGCAGAAAAAGCGACTTGTTGGTTCGCGAGTTATTCGCAAAGAAAAATTAAGCGGGAAGAGTGACATTGGCAATCAGCCGGGCTTCTACGGCCTTGCCGATGGCCGCGACCTGTTCGGGGCGCAAAGCCTGGTCCGTGTAGAGCACGGCCAGGGACTTCTTGCCTTCCGCGTCGCGTGGGGCATGGATGTCCTCGATGTTGATTTGGGCATCGGCGACTGCGCCGGTGATTTTGGCGAGCACGCCCGGACGATCCGCATACTCCACGAAGAGCAGGTTGCCGGAAAGCAGCAGATAAATGTGGTTGAAGTCGTTGACGCGGGAGAGGATGAGAGTATTCTCAGTGACTGTTCCGCGCAAGGACACCTTGGCGCCATTGGCTTCCATGTCGATGGTCATGGAATTGCCGTACGGCTTCTTCTCGTCGGGGTCGCGGACTTCGAAGAGGACTCCGGTCTCCTTGAGGCGGTTGACAGCCTCTTCGGGGGACTGATGCGGATCAAAGCTGTCGGAGATGGTCGCGCAGATGGGCGCGGTGAACCACTTGGCGAAGGGCTTGAGTGCGCCGTAGTAGCTGCAGCGGATGGCGGAGATTTCCTTTCCGCCGAGCAGCGCCTTGGCCGTGGCGCTAAGTCGGTTGGCCAGGCGCTGGTAGATAGGGTCCAGCCCGTCGGGGAGGTCCTTGTTGACCACGAACTTGGTGATGCCCTGCTCGAAGTACTCGATGAGTTCTTCGCCAGCACGCTTGGCGGCGTTGAAATTCGCCTCGAAGGTGTTGGCACCCAGGTGGGGCAACATAATGTCCGCCACGTCGGCGATTGGTTTGGGGCCGGGCACGTCGGCGGGGTACACATCATTGCAGTAAACCAGCTTCTTCTCGGCCTTGGCGGCACGCAAGTCATCTTCGTTGACGAT
>JAFXSU010000089.1 GCA_017525435.1 Victivallales bacterium | reverse complement strand
GCATATCTACACCAAGCCCGAGGAGGTCGAGGACTTCGTCTCCAAGACTGGCTGCGACTCCCTGGCTTGCGCAATCGGCACCTCCCACGGGGCCTGCAAATTCTCCGGCTACGAGAAACTTCGCGATGACATCCTGGAGGAAGTCCAACAGCGCCTGCCCGGCTTCCCGCTGGTGATGCACGGTTCCTCCTCCGTCCCGCAGGGCGAAGTCGCCCGCATCAATGCCGCTGGCGGCCAGATTCTGGGCGCCAAGGGCGTGGACGCCACCCAGTTCCTGGGCGCCGCCAAGCGTGGCGTGACCAAAATCAACATCGACACCGACGGCCGTCTGGTCTGGTGCCGCGTGCACCGCGAACTCTTCCGCGACAAGCCCGCTGAGTTCGATCTGCGCAAGCCCGGCAAGATCTTCATGAAGGAATACGCCGACTTCATCTACGAGAAGAACTGCCTGCTCGGCTCCGCCTACCAGGCTGACGATGTGCGCGCCTTCCTGACCGCCAACAAGTAATCCCACGACATAATCGTGAAAAAAGTGGCGCGGTTCGCTTTCGGCGATCCGCGCCATTTTCGTCGAAGGTCGGAACGAATTAGAAAACGGCGGTTTTCGGCAAGGCGAGAGAGAAAACCGGTATTCGCCAGACAAAATTATAAACCAGTGTTACATTATATTCAAATTGCTTATCGACACTGACATGTTCCGCGCGGAGGCTTGCCGATGAAAATTGTGTTATGTTCTTGCATGATGTTCACTTGTTGCATTTGTCTATGGGCGAAGAGGGCACCTGCCCCTGTTGTCCCCAATGTCATCTGGGAAGATAGCGTGATTTCCAGTTATTTTCGATATATTGATGATGATAGGTTTGAAGTTGGAATTACTTTGAGTGCCTCTGGAGAAAGGCGTACAATTCCAATATTCGTTTGTATTTACGATGCGAATTTGAAAAGCGATGTTCAAGATGTTCATATAACTGAAATGAAAGTAAATCAGGATATCGTTGAAATAAAAACGGAGAACGCCGGAGTATTTTTATATCACATTAAAGAGCAAAAAATATATTGTGTAAAAATACCCCAAGGTAAAATTTTGGAGGCAACGAAAAATGTCTTTACCCTATCTCGTAAAAAAAAGAAGGCACAGGCCATGTCTGGTGCAAATGACCATTCAGAACCTCAATGACTGTTTTTCAGACAATATTCTGGATCTTTGCTTCCACATGGCTGGCGGAGGTATTTTTCCGACATTTGGCGCCAATTTCCGGCGGATTATAATAAATCTTCAAGGGGGAATCATGGAAAACGCAAAAACTAACACACGATACCTATACCATCTCTGTTTTCTATTTGCCTTTGTCTTCCCGCAAACCAGCGATTGTCAACCCAGCGAAAAGGTCGGGATACCATTACCTCCTGGTTTCGTATGTTATGAGGAAGACGAATCACGGGCAGTCACAATAGACTTGCACAAAATCATAAAGGACAGTTCTCTGGCAGAAGATGCACTGCTATCTTTTTGGCTCCCACAAAGTGATTATTGCCAAATAAATTTTTTTGGGGAAACAAAAAAACGATATTTGCGTGACCTTGACTCCGTCTTGTCGGATGGACAAGTGGAAATGCGGCAGGATGGCTTTCTTCCTCCATGGGATATGAATACCCCGACGATAACGATTTATCTCGGCACAGAGATGTTGGAATTTTTCCTGACTTCCACCCCACCTTCAGAAATCATTGCAATCGGTTATTCCATTGCGAAAACCCCAGAAAAAAGATCTTTTTACTATTGGCAACCACCTGAATACCAAAAGTTGCTCATTCCTCCGATTCCCGATTTCGTTTGGAGAGAGAAACAGGTGCCGTCAATTGGAAAAAACATTTCAGATATCTTGAAATCCTATTTGCAAGATGTCAATATTACGGTTTCCTATCTGGACGCTTTGCCGGCTGATTTTAAGATTCTGCTCTACCAGGATGGCAAAAACAAGTATTTGGAGGAATGCATGGCACTGTTTCCCGATAGTCCTGTGGAGATGAAGAGGGATTTTGGTTTTCTGATGAATCACTGCGGTTCAAAGGTTTTGATTTCTCACAATGGCAGGGAGGACATGGAGATTGGGTCTTTGCAGTTTTTTTTGTCGTCAGACGAACCGGCGAAGATCATCGCAGTGGTCTATATTGCGGAAATCTCCTCAAAAGCAATTCCTTTTTATTGGCAACCGCCAGAAAACCACGAGTTGTTCATCCCACCATTTCCTAATGTAACAAAGGAAGACACCAGGTAAAAAGAAACGTATGGTCTAAAAAGGGGAATTATACCATTAAGTTGGACAATCCTTGGTAGTGATATGGGAGGGCGTCCCTCTTGCCTCGCATCCAGATTTGTTTTCCAACCAAAGTATATAATTCCCAAAACAGTGTTTTTCCTTGGTATTTTAAATATCGGTGACAGATAAATTCTCTCTCAGGTGTTATGTTAAGTTGTATCATGTAGTTTTTTGTTTTATCCCCCCTAAACTTTGAAGGAGAAACCATGACTCGTCGAATCTTTACCGTTTTTGCGCTTCTGGCCAGCCTGATGATGGTTGGTGCGACCGACTGGTATGTCTCTGCCAACGTCGGCAAGAAGAAGAACGAGGGCACCACGCCCGAGGCGCCGTTGAAGGCGATCTGGAATGCGCTGGAGAAAGCCGCGCCCGGCGATGTGATCCATGTGGCGCAGGGCAAGTACCAAGGCAAGACCTCCTGCGGATGGATTCTGATTGACAAACCCATCTCCATCATCGGCGGATACTCCGATGACTTCAGCGAGCGCGACATCACGAAGTATCCCACGATGCTCAAGCCCACCAACGAGCAGAACGCGACCAAGCCCGCGATGGATATTGGCACTGTCGGCTTCAAGATGTGGGCCTCTGCCAATGAGGCCGACAAGATCAAGGGAATGCCCACGGTCATCGACGGACTCTACATCGACCATGGCGACGCCAACAGCTACCACGCCACCAAGGGCAAGCCCGAAGGACTGGAGACCGGCATGTACCTGGAGCCCCCGGCGAAGGGCAATACCCCGAACCCCTCCATCCACTCCGCGCAGATGAAGGGCAAGACCGGCGGCAACCTGACCATCCAGAACTGCGTCTTCCTGAACGCCTCCAACTACGCCATCCAGATCAGCCATCACGAAGGCGATGTGAAGATTCTGAACAACCTCTTCATCAACAGCCGTATGCAGGCGTGCGATGTGCTCTGCACCAAGAACGAGAACGGCGCGGTGAAGTTTGAGTTTGCCTACAACACCGTCCTCTTCACCTGGAGCCGCACCAGCGAGATGACCGACATGGGCTTCGGCGTCCGCGCCAACGCCAAGGTCGAAGCGAATATCCACCACAACATCATCGGATGCAGCGTGCTCTACGGCTTCGACAACAGCAAGGGCGACGACAAGACCAAGAAGGTCTCGCTGGACAACAACGGCTTCTTCCTGAACAAAAAGGGTGACGCGGCGGTGACCATCAGCCCGAACATCAAGCCTTTCTTCGTCTATGACGATGCCTGGGAGGACTTTGAGGACTGCACTGGCATCGAGAGCGTGGAGGACAACCAGTCCCTCACCGACCCGAAGCTCTTCGACGGCGTGATTGACGAGGCATACCTGAAGGCCTTCCTGGCCGCCAATTACTCCGAGAACACCAGCTACGACCCGAACTCCCCGGAGAATGCATTCCGCAACATGTTCGGAATGAACCAGGTCGGCACCATCGAGACCAAGGTCTCCATGTACTGCAACCGCTACCCGGACGCCAATGTGCTGAAGTTCTTCGGCGCGGTTGAGGGCTTGGGCGCGCAGGCCGTGAAATAATGCCGCGGTTTCCGGAGGCTTGCGCCTAGTGGCGCAGGCTTCCGGATTGTGTTTTCATATTTGAACGCTTTCATTTTCAAAACCGGAGTTAAAAATGGCTGTTACCAAGACTGTCACTCATTCATACGGTAGCCGCGTCGGCAATGCCTTCAAGGGCGTGGTCGGCGGTTTTATTGCTGTGGTTGCGGGTATCTGCCTGCTGTGGTGGAACGAAGGCCGTACCGTGAAGCGCCAGCGGACACTGGACCAGGGACGCAAAGATGTCGTCGAGGCCAAATACGACGAGGTGGACTCCTCGCTAGAGAGCAAACTGGTGCATGTCTCCGGTTCGGCGACCACCGATGAGGTTCTGGAAGATGATGAGTTCAAATTCGCGGTGAATGCCTTCCAGCTGTCCCGCAAGGTCGAGATGTACCAATGGGTCGAGCATGAGGAACACGAGACCAAGGAGAAGCTGGGCGGCTCCGAAGAGGAGACCATCACCTATACCTACAAGAAGGAATGGCGCGAGGACATTGTGGACTCCAGCTCCTTCGAGGAAAGCGGCCATGACAATCCTACCGAGATGCCTTTCGAGGCCGGCGTGATTTATGCCAGCGAGGCGTCTTTCGGCGACTACAGCCTGAACAAAGACCAGATCCAGCGCGTCGGCACGCCGACCGAGTTGGCTCCTGCCAAGTCCACATGGGTCCAAGAGCAGATCAAGAAACTGACCGATGCCGGCAATGAGAATGTCAAGGCCAGTGATCTGGGCAATGTCTGCGGTTTCCGTGGCATGGAAATCCGTGGCAAGACCTTCTATCTGCCGGTCAGACCAGGCGACAATACCGCGCAGGTCGGTGATGTGCGCGTTTCCTTCTTCTATGTCGGTCCGAAGCAGGACATCTCCATCATTGCCCAGCAGACCGGCAGTTCTTTCCAGACCTACATGACCAAGAATGGCCCGCTGGATGAGCTGCGCGGTGGCATCATGGGCGCCGAGGAGATCTTCCAGGCTGCCGAGAGCGAGAACAAGGTAATGGCGTGGATTCTGCGTCTGTTCGGCTTCATCCTGATTGGCATGGGCTTCTCCGCGATCTTCAAGCCGCTGCCGACCCTGATGGCGGTGGTGCCCTTCTTGGGCAAGATCGTCGGTGCTGGCGTGGGGCTGATTGCCTGGACGCTGGCGGCGGTGGTCTCGCTGATTGTGATTGCAATCGCATGGCTTGCCTATCGGCCCATCTTGGCCATCGTGCTGATTGCGGCGGCCGTGGGTCTCGTCATCTTGGTCAAGAAGATGAAGGGGCCGGCGACCGAGGTCGCCGCTGCTGCGGCAGGACCTGCGCCTGCTCCGGAGCCCGCTCCGGCACCTGCGTCGGCTGACGACAAGCAGGCATAGAGACGGCTCGGATGGTCCGGATTGTCCGGATTGTCCGGATTGTCCGGATTGTCCGGAAGCTCCGAATGGTCCGGATGGTCCGGACTGTCCGGAAAGCCCTTGGAGAAAGAATGATGAAAAAAGGCGTTTTTATCTGTGTGCTTCTGGCGGGATTCTCCATCTGCCTGGCTGACAGCAACAACTACTATTACAATTCGAACGGCACCACGAATGGCAAATCAACTTCGAATGGCAACAATACCTATTATTATCATTCGAACGGCACCTCTGCGGGCAAGGCAGTTACCAATGGCAACAATACCTATTATTACAATTCGAACGGCACGTCGGCGGGTAAGGCGGTGACAAACGGCAATACGACCTATTACTACAATTCGAACGGCACGTCGGCGGGTAAGGCGGTGACAAACGGCAATACGACCTATTACTACAATTCGAACGGCACGACGGCAGGCAAGGCGGTGACGAATGGCAGCACTACATATTATTATAATGCGAACGGCACCTCGGCCGGAAAATCCAACAGCAGCTCCGCGCCAAATACGCTCCCGCCACAATTGCGCCCCGGACGCTGACGCAGAGAAATTTCATCGGTAATTCACATCTCAAATTTTGGAGAGCCATAAAATGCAAGACGCAACCAAATGCCTTCACGCAGGCTACACGCCCAAGAACTCCGAGCCCCGCGTGGTCCCGATTGTCCAGAGCACCACGTATGTCTATGACAACACCGAGGAAGTCGCGGCGGTCTTTGACGACCCGACCCGCTCGTTGATCTACTCCCGCTTCGCCAATCCGACCGTGATGGCGGTGGAGGAGAAGATTTCCGCGCTGGAAGGCGGCGTGGGGGCGATGTGTACCTCCTCCGGCCAGGCCGCGTCGCTGCTCTCCATCCTGAACTTGTGCAGCGCGGGCGACAGTTTCATCAGTGCGGCTGAAATCTACGGCGGCACCGTGAACCTCTTTGCCTTCACCTTGAAGCGCCTGGGCATCGAATGCATCTTCGTGGACCGCAACGCCACCGACGAGGAACTTGACAAGGCGTTCAAACCCAACACCAAGGCGGTCTTCGGAGAAACCCTCGCCAACCCCGCGCTGACCGTCTTCGACATCGAGCGCTTCGCCAAGCTCGCGCACCAGCACCACGTGCCGCTGATCGTGGACAACACCTTCGCCACCCCCATCCTCTGCAAGCCATTCGACTTCGGGGCGGACATCGTGGTGCACTCCACCACCAAGTACATGGACGGCCATGCCGTGCAGGGCGGCGGCGTCATCGTGGATAGCGGCAAGTTCGACTGGACTAGCGGCGATTTTCCCGGACTCACCGAGCCGGACGAGTCGTACCACGGCATTTCCAACACCAAGACCTACGGCAATGCCGCGTATATCATCAAGGCGCGGATGCAGCTCATGCGTGACTTCGGTTGCTATCCTGCCGCACACTCCGCGTTCCTGCTGAACCTCGGTCTGGAGACGCTCGCCGTGCGCATGAAGCAGTACTGCGAGAATGCGATGACGGTCGCCAAGTATCTGGAGAAGTGCCCGAAGGTCGAGCGTGTGATCTATCCCGGCCTGGAGAGCGACCCGTGCCATGCGTTGGCACAGAAGTACCTCAAGGGCTGCAGCGGAGTGATTTCTTTGGTCATCAAGGGCGGGCGCCAAGCCGCGATGAAGTTCATGAACTCGCTGAAGCTGGCCTCCAACGAAGTCCATGTCGCCGACATCCGCACCTGCGTACTGCATCCGGCCAGCGAAACCCATCGACAACTCACCGACGAGCAGCTCGTCGCCGCAGGAATCGAAGCCGGCATGGTTCGCCTCTCCGTCGGTCTGGAGGATGTCAAGGACATCCTTGCTGACCTGGAGCAGGGCTTCGCCGCCATTTAAGATTTACGGGTAGAAAGCTAAAACAACCAGACGGGGTGGGCATTTGTTGTCTTCCCCGCCTGGTTTTTTATAGTGGTAAAGTGTTTGAAAATTCTGACACTTTTGAAGAATCTTGCCATAGTGTCAGAATTTCATGACCCTTTTGATCGGCAAGCCGACTAAATCCAGAGTGATCAATGGAGAAAACCTTGACCAAACCCACGAGAAACAGGTGGTGGATTACTAATTTTGCCGTGCCGATTGCCGTGGCGGTGGCGGTGGCGGTGATGATGCTTTCCGGTTGTGTGAATGGTCCGGCACGCTGTTACTTGAATGGCAGATTCAACTATCTGACTGTGGAAACCGCCAAAAACGCTCCCTGGTATACCTATCCAGTGACCTTGCCTGCGGCGGTGATTGGCGATGCGGGGATTCTGGTGGCGGACACCGTTGCCGTGCCGGTGATGTGTTTGTCTGTTGTGACATTTGTGCATCTTGCAGGACCTGTCGCTGTATTCGCGCTGCCCCTCCTCTATCCTTTTTTCTGTGTGATAGTACCCTTTAATTGCAAGGATTCGGTAAAAGGCGGTGTTTTGTATCAGCGATTATACGGATATCACTATTTCAAGACGCCATTCGGGAAAGTTAAAATCATCCCCGTGGAGAAAACTGCCAAGACTTCCCAAACCGTCTTGGAATTGAATGGTGAAACCGTCGGCGCATTTTTGGGAAAACTTGTATATTTGGCTTGCAATGCGGACAATGTGGTTGTCACGCGGAATGATAACACGGTAGTTTGGTGGCAACGCGTCAACGGAGAATGGAAGCAAAGACCGTGGCAATTGGTTCCGGAGAATTCCGAGTTGTGTGATGCAATTGACAGGGAAATCAAGAAGCTCGAAAAGTTGAAAGGCGAGACCGCGACATGGGCTGACAACTGGATTGCCCAGAAGGAGAAGAAGGTGCTTGAGAAGAAGATTGCCATTTGGGAAGGAGTCAAGCCTTGCTTGGAGAATTCTCAGCCACCAGCCGTGGAAATCCTCGGCCAGCCGGATTTTTGGGAAAAAGGAGCGAATAATGTTTCTGGGCAGGATGACAAGAAGAAATGGTATTTCTCCTATGTATTGAGATTGGATTATGGAGCAGACGTCGATTTTACGGCCTATGTCCGTTATTATGTCGATGACGAGGAATGCGATATTTCTGTCGATAGGTATTTTTCATCTACGGAATTAGAGATAAGTGACGAATAACTTTCGGGACTGACATTTACTTGCATAGTCAGGGGAATAGGGTGAAGATATCGAAATGAAAGACTTCATTGCATATTGCGGACTGGATTGTGAAATCTGCGAAGCCCGTATCGCGACGGTGAACCATGACGATGACCTGCGTCGGAAGGTCGCGAAACTCTGGTCGGAATTGAACGGCGTGGAGATCACGCCAGATATGATTCATTGCACCGGTTGTCGGATTCCAGGCGTGAAGACGCCGTATTGCGAATCGATTTGCCCAATCCGAAAGTGCGCGCGGGAGCACAACTACACGACGTGCGGAAATTGCGGCGAAATGAACCGATGCGAGAAACTCGGCAGGATTGTGGCAAACAACCCGGAAGTGCTGAAAAATCTGCAAGGATAGCCGGATTCTTAGTTGAACTGTGCTTGGGATAAATATTCGACAAGGGCAGGAAAATCATGCATTTTTTGGCAAACCATGATTTAAGATATAGATTAAGCAAAGAAAGCATTGGAGCGAAACTTTCCAATATCATACCCCAAGGAGTGACGATGATTTCCAAACTGTCCAAAGGAGGTTGTATGCTGAAACATGTGTTTACCCTGCTGGTTGCTGTCCTGAGTATATTACCAAGCATTGCCGACGAGAAAGCGGCCGAGCCGAAGACAGGGATAGTCCAACTTGTGCCATCGGACAGAATTCCCGTCACCATCCCGCCAGAGTGGGAGATTGTCTTCTATGATGAAATGCAGTGGGGCGAGATTGCCCTGAGGATTTCAGCGAAGGACAGGTCTTTTGAAATTGGATTGGATTTTCAAGATGCCGAGATTGGAAAAGACCTTTTTGAAATCCCGAAGAAGATGAGATCCTGGTTATATAAAAATATGGTAGATGCCTGGGAGAAGAATTCGGTGGAAAGAACGCAAAGCAAAGTCTTTCCCCTGCGAAGATTTGCGCCGTCGGGACGTTATGGATGTGCTGTTCGTCTGACCGACAAAAGATTTCATGGGTGGTGGGCTGCTACACCACCTGAAGGAGAAGAAGGAGAATGGAAATACGTCACCGTCGGAATCTGTCGGGCAGGTGAAGGCACAGGGCTGGCCTTTAACCTGTTAACCAATTCGGTGGACGATGAGAAATATGTCGAACTTCTGGAGTATATCGGCTCGCTGATGATTCCGGAGCCTGGCGAGGATGGCTGGAAAATTTCCGACGGTGCCATCGCCGCAAAACTCGCCCAGGAGGAGTTCGCCAGGCGCTATCCGGCGGAAGAACTGCTGCCGCAAAGGCCTTATTCAGTGATGCGTGAACAGGACAAGTGGATTGTCACGGGAAACAAATGGCAAGACAGCCCTGGAGGACGCGTGTATCTGGAGATAGATGGCACCACTGGGGAGATTTCGAAGGTTACTAACGACTACATGCCGAAATCGAAAACCAGCCAGGATACGCAGACCGCTATACCGCCCGAAACAGAAAGTCGTGGGGACGTTGCCGACAACAAACTGCCATCCCCTGATGAACAGCAGCCGATACCATTGGCGACGCCAGAAATAACGGCTGAAGCCACGCTTGCATTGGACGGTGATGCGGAGACGTTGCTGGCATTGGGCTGTCGCTACAAGAAAGGGCAGGGTGTTCCGCGCGATGTCAAATTGGCCGAAAAGTATCTGAGAGCGGCGGGGGAGAAAGGCAGCGGGAAGGCCTGGTGTGAACTTGCCAATCTCTACGGATATGCTTCGCTCGTGCCCAATGGTGTTGGCGAGGCCATTTCCTGTTATGAGAAGGCGGTGGAATTGGGATATCCCGATGGCTTTGCGATGCTCGGCGAATGCTATCTTAATGCATTCGGCGTTCATTACGATGCTGAAAAGGCAGTGGTTTTGTTTCGAAAAGGCGTTGAAGGTGGCAGTTATTATGCCATGTATGGGCTTGGCTGTTGCTATTTGACCGGCCAAGGTGTTGAACCAGATCCGCAGGAGGCGGAGAAGTGGTTTGCACGTGCGGTGGAGCTTGCCAGGAAACAGGCGGAGCAAGGGGATGATGTTGCTCTCGCAAATCTTGGGGAATGGTATTTGTTTGGCATGGGACTACCCGAAGATGAGAAACTTGCCCGAACCTACTATGAGAAGGCGCATGACCTTGGAAATCTGCATGCGACCATGTGTTTGGCCGAATCATATCCGTATGATGAGGACGACTCCAAATGGAGGGATGTGGCTATAAAGTTGTTACAGGAAATGGTTGATATCGGGTATCCATACGCGGCAATGGAGTTGTTCGAACTCAGAGCCGGGGACAGTTTGACGTGCGGTACTATGAATCAGGAGCAGCAGGAAGAATTTACCCGCTTGGTGAAACGACTGGAGGAACGTGGAAAGCAGATGGATTCCTATGCCTACATGGAATTGGGATTTCTTTTCTTGGAGTATATCATTGCTGGCGATCGGAAACAGGCAGAGGCTTATTACCGCATGGCCGCAGAATTGGGCAAGCCAAGCGCATATTACGAACTGGGGATGATGCTCCGAGACAACAATCCGGAAGAGGCAAGAGACTGCCTGGAAAAGGCTGCGTCAAGAGGAAACAAGAATGCCTTGGGGGAATTGTGCATCGCTGACGGGATGGCGCTGGCAATGATGAATATGGATCCTAAGATGAAATCCAACTCCTTTATGCGTGCGGTAATGGGAGAGAAAGTGGAACTTTTTTTGAGTACCTGCGCACTCCATTTGAAGCGCATGGAAAAATACGGGATGGATACCATACTGCGTGAGCCTTGGGAACCGGATATGGATTTCCGATTTGAAAATGTGACGTTTGGAGAATGGATGAAAAACATGAGAAGTGCCGCCGCTGAAAATCCCTTTGTCCGTAAGGTTCTGGAATATTATGATAGTATGCCGTGATCAGGCTTGGTAACCGAACTCATCAATATAATTTCCCCAAGGCTCTGGAGCCCATGAAGGCATCTAATTGCATTTCTACATTCCTACGGGAGCTGCTCCCCCGCACCTCTGCTGCTCAGGTCTCATGCGATTCTTGACTGGCATAAAAATAGCCGTGCAGCGACGAAAGGAATCTAGCCGTGGGTGGAGCGCAGCGGAACCCACGGACACGGCGAACCAATAGATGTTGGCCGCCTGGCCTCGGCGGACCACCGGTCCGCCGAGGCCAAACGGCATGATTATCCAACGACTCTCCCGTGGGTTTCGCTCATGCCTGTGGCATTCGCTCCACCCACGGCTAAATTCCTGCGCCGCTTTGCGGCTTGAATACCTCTTGGAAAGCCCTTCAACCACTTGTCAGGTCAAATTCTTGTTTTAATTTCAAGGATCCGTATCATGCGGCAGAGCACCGTGAATGCCCTGAAGAGTTTTGCAATTGCCGCAAGTTTACAACAAAAGCCGCCGAACTGTTATGAAAAACAGCCGGCGGCTTTTGTTTTGTCAAAGGAGACTGTGATTATGCTTTCTTGCCAGCAGCCTTCTTCGCGGGAGCGGCCTTCTTGGCGACGGGTTTCGCGGCGGGCTTCTTCGCGGTAGCAGCCTTGGCGGCGGTGGCGGCCTTCTTGGCAGGAGCCTTCGGGGCGGCCTTGGCCTTGACGGAGACCTTCTTCACGGGAGCGGCCTTCTTGGCAGGAGCGGCTTTCTTCGCCGGAGCAGCTTTCTTCGCCGGAGCAGCCTTGGCAGGAGCGGCTTTCTTCGCGGGAGCGGCCTTCTTTGCAGCAGCCTTCGGAGCGGCCTTCTTTGCAGCAGCCTTCGGAGCGGCCTTCTTGGCAGGAGCGGCAGCCTTCGGGGCGGCTTTCTTAGCAGGGGCGGCGGCCTTCGGGGCGGCCTTCTTGGCGGGGGCTTTCTTCGCGGGAGCAGCTTTCTTTGCAGCAGTTGCCATTGTGTTGTTTTCCTTTGGGTTGTTCCCGATTTTATTCGGGAGTTACTTGTCGACGGATGGAAAGAAACGTCGAAAAGCGGTTCTGAATGTTAAAAACAATGAGTTGAAAAAAAGCCAGGAGAGAGCCGATCCAATCTGCCTTCGGAATGGATTCCGCAAAGGTTGATGAAGGATGCTGTTGATAAAATTTTGGAAATTTTATGCAACCATCACAACATCGGTTGTTTGGACCTGTACATAACTATATACCGTTATATGAAAAAAAATGGATGTTATGACATTTTTCAAGTATTTTTTTTTCATTTTTTTGAGATTTTTTATGTTTTTTTTCAAAAAGCAGTCAAAAGATGCAACGATGTGCATATTTTTGCGTTAGTTTCGCCGACGAAAAGAAATGGTGAAGTCATAGTATTGGAAATTACGGATTGAAGCAACTAACCAAGGGAGTCCAACGATGAAGAATTTGTTTTTTGCAGTGATTTTTTGTGCCGTGTTTGGCGGCTTGCAAGCCGCGGCGTTTCAAAGTTTCAGCGGTCTGGATTTCCAGTCGTGGCGTGCGGACAATTATGTTACCAGCGAGGTGGACGCGAGTGGTTTTTCCGGCGTGAGTGGACATTGGCCTTACCTTTCTACTCCGGATGGCACCACGATTGATGCGGATGCGAATCCTCAGCTGGAGGTTTTGCTGGAGTCCGGCGAGAGCTACTTCACGATCTATTTTGCGCATGAAGGCGAGCAGCTTTCCGAGGAGCGCAAGCTGGTATGCCCCTTGAACGCCAGCCAGATGGCCGGTGCGTCTCCGGCGGTGGTTCAGTGTGCAAAGCATCCGTTGTGGAAGGGCACGATTACCTTGCTTCGCCTTGATATCGGTCTGGAAGGCGGGAACCAAATCCGTGTGCATCAGGTGCTCTTTCGAACGCCATCCGAGAATGCGATTCCCAATGGCGACTTCGCCTTGCGCGACCTGGGAGACGGCTCTCGTCCGCAAGGCTGGATTGGCGGAGGTCGCATGAACGCCCGAAATCAGCTGGTGCTTGCCCCGGGGGAAAGCGTGGCCTCTGCGCCCGTGGAGGTCATGCCGGAGGGAGGCGAGTTGCAGTGGAGATGCGAGGCCTCGCCGGAGATGGTGGTGGCGTTGCGGGAACTGGACATCTTTGGGCAGTGCCTAAAGCAGGTCGAGTTGTCCGCTTCGCAACCGACGCCCCTGACCGTAGCACTTCAATCCAATGTCGCCACGGTGCAGTTCGTACTGCGCAATGACAGCGAAACGGACGAAGCGACGGTCAATTCCATCACCGCGAAATTGTTGCCTGGCAGTGCCACATGGCAGGCGAAGTGGATCTGGGCCGAGACCAACGACCCCTTCGCCCGCGTGGTCCTGCGTCGGCGCTTCACCGTGGAGAACCTGGAGCACCTCACCGCCGCGCAGGTGCAGATCACGGCGGACGACGAGCTTACGTTGCGCCTCAACGGCCAGCTCCTGGAGTGCCAGCACGCCGATACCTGGCGCTCGGCGGACTACCTCGACGTCACCGAACTGCTGCACGAGGGCGAGAATTTCGTCGAGGCGTATGTGGTCAACACCGACACCTACGGCGGGCTGCTTGGCGAGGTGGATCTGCTCTACGACGACGGTCGCACGGTGGTGATGTTCACCGACCGCGAGTGGGAATACGCCATCACCGGCGTGACCGGCGCGCCCGGTCCCGCCGCCGCCGAGGCCTTCGAGACCGCCGCGGACTTCCGTCCCGCCGTCGAACAGGGACCGGCGGGCTGCGATCCCTGGGGAAGACTTCCCGCGAAGCCCCTTCCGCGAGTGCGCGCCAAATGCCGTGCCACGGGGTTGCGCAATGTCTATCGTCCGGACGAGGTTCTGGAACTCTTCCCCGAACTCTACGAGCGAAAGCTGGTGATTCCTTTGCAGTCCGAATATGCCGCGAACTTGCCGAACGCCTCGGTCTATCTTGAGAATGGCAGACTGAGTTTCCCAGTGGCGACGCTGGGGCATGAGGAGCCTTCGGAGGGTGGTGCGGTTCAACGCCTGGATCCCATCCGTGTTCCGCTGAACTATCTGCCGAATGGCGAGTGGACGGTGCGCGTGGAAGTCCCAGGCGTGTTGGCGGAGGGACCATTCGTGCTGGGCAAATTCACCTTGACGGGGCAGGACGGCTCCGAGTTGCCGGATACCAAGTTGCTTTTCCGCAACGGCATCCCCTATTTCCGTATCAATGACGATGAGGAAATCCTCACCGACCACTGCCTGCTGGACATGACGGACAACGCCTCCGAATATGCCGAGGAGAGCAATCTGCTGGCCAACGGCGTGAAGGGCGTCTGGCTGCACTACAGAAACTGGGAATACGATGCTGCGGCCGACGAGTTCTCCTTCAAGGCATTGGACCGCCTCTGCACGCGCGTGCTGCTGCGGGACCCCGCCGCGAATTTCGTGATTTGCGTGCTTCTGGATTCCGAGGCGTTGCAGCCCTGGCTTGACATGCATCCGGAGGCGTGCTGCCACGTCTATGGCGGTTCCCCGTGGGTTACCAACTACAGCGGTGCCAAATCCAAATACCCCTCGCTGGCCTCGCCGGAATGGCTTGCCTTCTGCGACCGCCTGTTCGCCGCGCTGATCGACCACCTGCGCTCGATGCCCTACGGTTCACGCGTCATCGGCCTGGCACCCTCCAGCGGAATCACCTGGGAGTGGATGTACTGGGGCTCCCAGAGCACGGACTTCTGCGACTACAGCCGACCCTTCCTCCAGGGCTTCCGCGACTGGATGCGCGAGCGCTACGACAACGACATCGCCAAACTCCAGGCGGCCTGGAACAGCCAGGACGACTCCTTCGACACGATCGAGTTGCCTGACCCCATCGAACGCGCCGCCGACGGCATCGCGGACTTCCACGACCAGCGGAAAGGTAGGAAGGTTCTGGATTTCCAAGACTACTTCTCGCAGGTGGTCTCCAGCGCAATCATCCACTACTGCGACACCGTGAAGCACCTCACCGACAACCGCCTGCTGGCCGGAGCCTACTACGGATACACCACCTTCGTGGTCTCCGGACAGTGGATTCCGCGCATCGGGCATTTTGCGCTCTCACGCGTGCTGGACGCGCCGTCCGTGGACTTCCA
Source organism: Victivallales bacterium (assembly GCA_017525435.1). GTDB lineage: Bacteria > Verrucomicrobiota > Lentisphaeria > Oligosphaerales > Oligosphaeraceae > RGIG1601. Next base: position 4,656 of record JAFXSU010000089.1, on the reverse strand, counting down.
TATCAGTCCGACCCGCTACTCGGACCGCGAGATGGGCGGGGCGGGTGGCTACATGCCGACCGAGGCGTCGTCCGTGTTGCGTGGCAAGATGTATGTCTGCGAGAGCGACATCCGTACCGTCAATGCGGCCACCGACCAATTTGGAAAGGTCTGGACTCTGTTGGACAGCCGGGCGGTGATTGAACGCGAGATGGGTGCGAACATCGCCAGCGGAGTGAGCACGCACTGGTATGACTTCAGCCAGGGCTGGATTGGTGGCGACACGCGCCTGGCGCAGGTGGCCGGAAAGCTCCAGGCCGCCGAGGAGGAAGTCCGCACTGCCGAATCTGCGCTGGACGAGGCGGCGGACAAGCGCGACACCATCGCGGTCTTCATCGACGAGCGCTCGCATGTCGCCCAGGTGATGGGCAGCCCGCTGGCGTATCTCTTCACCGGTCAGCAATACGCACAACTCTGCCGCTCTGGCGCGAAAATCGACCAGTACCTCTTCACCGACTTGCCAAAAGTGGGTGCGCAGTACCGTTGCCTGGTCTTCCTGAATGCCTGGCGGCTCTCCGAAGAGGACTTGCAGGCCATCGAGGCGCTCAAGAACAACGGGCGCACGATGCTCTTCCAGTATGGCGTGGGCGTCACGACGGAGCAGGGCGTCTCGAAAGACGCCACGGAGCGCATCCTTGGTGTGCCCTTTGCGATGGAGGTCTCTCGTATGCCGCGCTGGCTGGAACTCACCGACACCGGCCGCGAGTTCTTCGGTTCCTACGCCCCCACGAACCTGCGTTGCCACGAGGCATACGGGCCGCTCTTTACGCCTGTAGTGCAGGAGGATTCCGAAGTGAAGGTGCTGGGGACGCTTACGGACGGGCGCCCCGCCTTGGTCCAAATCCCCGGAGAAGATTGCACGCTCTTCTTCTGCGCATTGCCGAATCTCCCCGGCTCGTGGCTGGCCGCGATGGCAAAGACAGCGGGAGTCACCGTCTATGACGACAACCACCTGGATGTCGTCTGGGCGGGGCACAACGCCCTGACCATCCATGTTCTTGCAGGCGGTCCGCGTCGGCTGAATTTCCCATGCGACAACGGAACGCTGAAGAACCTGCTGACCGGAGAAGAACTTGTCATCCGCGACCACGCCTGCGACGTGATTCTCCCGGACAATTCGACCACGCTGTTCCATATCATTCCGCAGTAGTATGTTCCACGATAAGCCCCCGATGGCTAGTGCCCATCGGGGTGCTTGACGGACAATTCTATGGCGACACCCGTAGGGTGTACGGTTTGTAAAACCCATTTATTGCAATATATTATATAGTTTGCACTTTTTTTGGTGCAATTTGTTTCCCACCAATCATCAGAGAGGTCCATAACTATGAAAAAGCTGGCTGTTGCCGACGCGACATTGCGGGCATGTGAGCATGCTGACAATGCGCTGGGGTTCAAGGAGAAAATTGAAATCTTCAAGCAGCTGGACCGACTGTGCGTCGATGTTATCGAGACTGCACCCGTGTCCAAAGGCCGCTCGGATGTCCTTTTCCTTCATGCCATTGCCCCGCTGAGCCAGAAGTGTGTTATCAGCTGCGCTATGCCGCTGGACGAGACGATGCTGGAACTCACCGTGGAAGCGGTCCAGAAGGCCGCGAAGCCACGCATCAATATTTTTGCTCCGGTCTCCGCTGTTCAGATGGAGTACCAGTGCCACAAGAAGCCGGAGGCGGTGCTGGAGAAAATCGCCGCTGTGACGGCGCTGGTCCGCGAACGCGGCATTGAGACCGAGGTCTCCTTCACCGATGCCACGCGCGCGGAGCACGACTTCCTGTGCGCAGCCGTGAAGGCGGCGATTGCGGCGGGGGCTCAGGTCATCACACTCTGTGACACTGCGGGGACGATGCTGCCCGAAGAGCTCTTCGATTTCATTTCCAAGATTCGGCAAGATGTTCCGGAAGTGACTCAAGTCACTCTTTCCGTGGAGTGTTCAGATGTGCTTCACATTGCGCCAGCATGCGCAATCGCGTGCCTGAGAGCAGGCGTGACGCAATTCAAGACCGCCATCGGTGTGTCGGAGATGCTTCCGTTGCAGGCATTGGCCGACCTCATGAAGGTGCGCGGCGATTCTTTGGGTGTCTCGGCGTCCTTGAATCGCACAGCAGGCGCAAGCATCATTGCGACCGTGGAGGAACTGATTCAGGGCAAATTCACCACTGCACCGGAGCGCAAGGCATCGTCGGAGCACGGGGGCGACTGGAAATTGTCCAGCGCGGATGATATGGCGGCGATTGGCGTTGCCGTCAAGAAGCTGGGTTACGAGCTGTCGGCTGAGGATCTGTCGAATGTCTATAAGGAATTCCAGCGGATCTCCAGCAAGAAGGAGCTGGTGACGCCCAAGGACCTGGATGCGATCGTGGCGACCACGGCAGTTCAGGTCCCGCCGACCTACACGCTGAAGAATTTCGTGATCACCTGTGGAAACACGGTGACCTCGATGGCGCATGTTGTGCTGCTGAAGAACGGCGAAGAGGTCGAGGGATTCAGCACGGGCGACGGGCCTATCGACGCGGCGTTCCTCTCAATCGAGAACATCGCCGGCCGCCACTTCGAGCTGGATGATTTCCAGATTACCGCAGTCACCGAGGGGCGCGAGGCCGTTGGTTCCGGTGTGGTGCGGCTTCGCTCGAATGGAAAACTCTATTCCGGAAAAGGCATCTCCACCGACGTCATCGGCGCCGGCATCCGCGCCTTCATCGCCGCCTTGAACAAAATCTGCTATGAGGAGAACAGCTAACCTATGAAACTCTCCTTTTCGACGAACCGCTGGAACAACTACGACTTCGACCAGTTCATCGACATCGCCGATGCGTACCGTTTCCAGGGAATTGAAGTCCACGACGTCCATGCTGTTTTTGATGCCGCAGAGCCGGGCAAGACCACCGCGCTGTACCGTCGGCTGCTAGAAAAGCGCCAGGTGATCAGCTGCATCGACCTGATTGCCGACATGGCGGGCGAACGCGCCGTCGCGTTGGAGGAACTTGGTCTTGCACTTGAGGCGGCGCGTCGGCTGCATGCGCCGTATATCCGCGTCAAAACCACGCAGACCGACGAGGCCGCATTGGCGAAGGTCAGGGAATTCCTTTCCTCCGCGCTTCCGCTGGCGGCGGCCGCGAAGACCACGCTTCTGGTGGAGACCGTCGGAGCCTATGCCGATACCGCGAAACTGCGCGAACTCTTCGAGGAGTTTATCGACGACCACCTCGCCGCCCTGTGGGATCTCCATTACCCCTACCGCATGCAAGGCGAGACGCCCGACGTGACCATCCGCAACCTCGGCGCATATGTCAAGCACATCCACCTCAAGGACTCCGAGAGCGCGGACAAGCCGGCGCTGGTGGGCGAAGGTTCTCTGCCCATCGAGGACATCATGAACGCCCTCAAGTCGGTCAACTACGATGGCTTCATTTCCATCGAATGGGATCCGCATTGGGACGAGGTCAGCGACATTGACATTATCTTCCCGCACTTCATCAGCTACATGAGCCGATATGAGTTGGCGCGCTCGCACACGCCGCTCTTCGACAACAACGCCCGCACCGGCAAGTATGTCTGGAAGAAGGAGACGCTCATCGAGAAGACCTTCTCGCAGGTGCTCGACACGATGGTTCGGGAATTCCCCGACCAGCTCGCCTTCAAGTACACCACGCTGGACTACACGCGCACCTATTCCGAATTCCGTGACGACGTGGACCAGTTCGCCCGCACCTTGATCGCCTTGGGCGTGCAGCCCGGCTGCAAGGTCGCCGTGTGGATGACGAACCTCCCGCAGTGGTACATCACCTTCTGGGCAACCACCAAGATCGGTGCGGTGCTGGTGACGGTGAACACCGCCTACAAGATCGCGGAGGCAGAGTACCTGCTCAAGCAGTCGGACACGCATACGCTGGTGCTGGAGAAGGGCTGGCGGGACTCGGACTACGCAGGCATCATCGCCGAGCTCTGCCCGGAGCTGGCGACCACTCGACCTGGTGCGCAGCTGCATGCCCGTCGTCTGCCCTTCCTGCGCAATGTCATCACCGTGGGCTACCGCCAGAAGGGCGCCTTGGCGTGGGAGGACGCGCTGCAGTGCGCCAAGAGCGTTCCGGTCGAGGAACTCCAGCGCCGCGCGGCGGCGGTGGACGTCCACGACGTGTGCAACATGCAGTACACCTCCGGCACCACCGGCTTCCCCAAAGGCGTGATGCTAACTCATTACGGCGTAGTGAACAATGGCAAATGCATCGGCGACCGCATGGACTTGTCCACTGCCGACCGCATGATGGTCGAGGTGCCGATGTTCCACTGCTTCGGAATGGTGCTGGCCATGACCGCGAGCATGACACATGGTACCACGTTGCTTCCGTTGCCGTACTTCTCGGTGAAACCCGCCCTGGCGTGCATCGACCGTGAGAAGATCACCTGCTTCCACGGCGTGCCCACGATGTTTATCGCTTTGCTCGGTCACAAGGACTTCCCGAAGACGGACTTCTCGCACATGCGCACGGGCATCATGGCGGGCTCGCCGTGCCCCATCGCGGTGATGCAGGAGGTCATCGACAAGATGCACATGACCGAAATCACCATCGTCTACGGCCAGACCGAGGCCTCGCCCGGATGCACGATGTCCACCACCAG
>JAFXSU010000088.1 GCA_017525435.1 Victivallales bacterium | reverse complement strand
TGTTTGGCTTTTAGCTCCTCGAGATGCTCGGCGACATATTTGACTTCGGCATGGATTTCCCGCTCTGTCATCTGGTGTTTCATATCAGCCCCGCTTGTTTCAGTGCCTTGACAATTCGGCGTGCCTGTTTGAGTTCCTTCTGTGGAATGGACTGAGTTTTCTTTGTGTATCCATGAATCCCGTAGATGGTGTTCGCTTTGCCATAGACGTAAAACACCCGCACATTTCCCGCGTTGATGACACGAATGGCAAAAAGATTCTCATCTTTCAACTTCTCTCCAAACGGCATGGAAAGACATCCTTCGGTCTCAAGTTTCAGCACGATTTCACGGTATTCTGCGTTGATTTCCGCGCTTTGACCGGACAGAAAACCTGTCACCCTGGGAAACTCCACAAAGCATTTCTTCTTGGCACCGCACATAATATAACCCAAAGGTTATTATTTTCAAATTCTAGAAGGCAAGTTTCTGTTTTCGTATTCATAATCATTGCCCTGACATTTCCCAGTCCCCCTGCACATTTCCAAGACATCTGATGCGAGCAAGTCAGGGCGTAGGAGGAACACCACCAACTATAGTTTCGTTCGGAAACTTTTCAATCCACACCAACCACCTTATCCGTAAATACATAAAAATTGACAAAGAATCATAATTTGCAAAGATTCCTCACCCTTTTCGGGACAGTTTATAGATTGTCACGCGGTTGCTGTTGGCGTGACTTCGCAATATCCAACTAAGGCATATAGTTCCCAACAATATCGTCCGCCACTTGAGCGGCTGTGGCCAAGGCCTCGAAGGAGTCCGCTTCGCCAGGGGGCGTGTGGTCCAGGGCACAGGCGACGGCGGGGGCAATTTCATCAAATGCAAGTGTCCCCTCGCGGAAGCGTCGGCAAGCGGAGTCATTCGCCGCATTGAGGACTGCGCCTGTCAGTCCGCCCATCCGCAAGGCACGGCGTGCCAATTCGAGTGCGGGGAAGCGGCGGGTGTCCGGCGGAAGGAACTCCAGCGCCATCGGTCGTGTGAAGTCCAACGGCTGCATCAGGGCGGGACAGCGCTCCGGATAGGTCAGGCAATATTGGATGGGTAGTTTCATGTCCGTGGGGCCAAGTTGTGCCATCACCGCGCCGTCCACGAACTCCACCATGGAATGCACTACTGCTTGCGGATGAACCACCACCTCAATCTGGTCCTCCGGCACGCCGTAAAGCCACGCCGCCTCCATGATTTCGAAGGCCTTGTTCATCAGCGTCGCGGAATCCAGGGTGATCTTCCCACCCATGTTCCACGCAGGATGATGCCCCGCCTCCTCAGGTGTCACGGTGTGCAAGTCGCGCTCCGGATGGGCATGGAAAGGACCGCCACTGCATGTCAAGATGATGCGACGAAGCGCACGCTTCTCCTCGCGGTGCAGGCATTGAAAGACCGCGCAATGCTCGCTGTCCACAGGCAGAATTCGCCCGCCGTATTTCCGTGCGGTCGCCATCACCCAGGCACCGGCCGCCACCAGGACCTCTTTGGTCGCCAGACAGACCGTCTTGCCGGCCCGCAACGCTGTCAGCACCTCCTTCAAAGCATCAATGCCCTGGATGGCACAAAGCACGATATCCACTTCTGGTCCAGCGAGCAACGAATACAATTCCGACTCGGAAGCCAGATTGGAGAAGCCGGGTTGCTCTGAGCAATAAAAATATCTCGCATTTAATTCATTTGCAATAACTTGCAGTAATTCTCCGTGGTTTCGGCAGGTCACACAGACCGTCTCGAAGCGGTCGGAATACGCCCTGACGACCGCCACGGCATTGCTCCCAATCGACCCCGTCGCGCCGAGAATTGCCACTCTGCGACGCGGAGTCTTTTCAGCAGAAGAACTCATAGGCGACTCCCAAAACAGCCAGTGCCAACATCAATACCAGCAAGGTCTGCGGAAGCCATTGCTGAGTTTGTCCACGATGGCGGAAACGGCGACGCCGACCGCCGCCGTTCTCGAGAATCCATCGTAGCTTCCGGCGCCGTAGCACCGCCACTCTTTCGGATGCAAAACTCTTGGGTGCCACGACTTATTGGATAATTCCGCCGGAGTCGGTCAGGAAGATGCCCTTGAAGTTCATGCGCAACGCCTGTGGATTGTCGGAGAGTTCCAGTGCCTTCTCCTCGGAGATGTCGCCGTTGTTGTAATGCTCCAGCAGGCACTGGTTGAAGGTCATCATGCCGGCCTCCTGGTTGGCCTCGATTGCCTGTTCCAATTTGTCAATGCGGTTGTCGAAGATCAGCTTTTTGACAATCGGCGCGTTGGTCATGATTTCGGTGATCGGCACCACGCCCTTGCCGGAGGCCTTCTTTGCCAGACGCTGGCAGATGATCGCCTTCACCACGTCAGAGAGCGACTTGCGAATGGAGTCGCGTTCCTCGATGGTAAACATATCCAGGATGCGGTTGATGCTCTGCGGGGCATCCTTGGTATGCAGAGTGGTAATCACCATGTGGCCGGTTTCGGCAGCCGCCAGCGCGGTCTCGAAGGTCACGCGGTTGCGCATTTCGCCCACGACGATGATGTCGGGGTCCTGACGCAGCGCATGGACCAGCGCAGACTCGAAGGTCTCGGCGTCCAGCCCGACCTCGCGCTGCTCAAAGAAGGACTTCTTGTCCTCGAAGGTATATTCGATGGGGTCTTCGATGGTGATGACGTGGCGGTTGTAAGTGGTATTGATATAATCCAGCATCGCCGCCATGGTGGTGGACTTGCCGGAGCCGGTGGTTCCGGTGATGAAGATGATGCCATTGGAGTTGTCCGCAATGCGCTTAAGGACTTCCGGCAGACCGGCTTCGGCGACGGTTGGCGGCTTGCTCTTGACCCAGCGCATCGTGATGCCCATGTTGCCGCGCTGCTTGTGGAGGTTCACGCGGAAACGTCCGACATTGGGTTCCTGCCATGCAAAATCCAGGTCGCCGGTGCGTTCGTAGATTTCCATACGGCCAGTCGGAACGATGTCCTCGCAGAATTTCTGGAGGATTTCGGTGGTGGTCACGGTATCGACCTGCACCAGGTTGGAGTCGATGCGCAGTTGAACTTCCTTGTTCTCGCGCATGTGGATATCCGATGCGCGGCTCTGCACGGCAAATTCCAGCAGGTCATGCAAATAGGAATTTTGGTCTTTGGGCATTGTTGAACGTTCTTAAAGTGGTTGGTCAGAGATTGGAATTGACGAATACTTAACATAACCGAAAAACGACCGTTTGCGAACCGCCAACGGAAGATTTCCTGAACTTTTCAGATCTCAGGTTCCAGAACGCATCTGGTTTCTCCGGCTCTCAGCGTGATGGTCTGGCGCTTTAGCCCAGGTCCCTCAATGGTTGCCTCGCCGCCGACGGTGGCATGGATGACCGCCTTGGTGAGCCGCCCGTCTCGCCACTCGGCGTCCACCAGGAAGCCGCCTCGTGCGCAGAGTCCGTGGAATGCGCCCTCCCCTTTCCACGCATTGGGCAGCGCGGGCAGCAGATGAATGAAGCCCGCATGGGACTGCATGAGCATCTCGGCGATGCCGGCGGTTCCGCCGAAATTGCCGTCAATCTGGAAGGGCGGATGGGTATCCCAGAGATTCGGCAACGTTCCTTTGGCGAGCAAGTTGGTGAGAATTTTATAGGCGTGTTCTCCATCCAGCACGCGTGCCCAGCAGTTGAGACGGTGTGCCATTGCCCAACCGGTGGAGACATCTCCGCGACGAGTCAGAGAGACTTTCGCGGCAGCCAGCCACTCCGGAGTCTCTTCGGTAATGACGGTTCCCGGCATCAGCCCGACCAGATGCGAGAGATGACGATGCTTCGCTTCGCCGAACTCGCCATATCCGTGTTCCTCGCGGTATTCCTTGACCTGGCCAGAATCGCCAATCAGAACCGGTTCCAGCTTCGGCAGGAGTTCGCGGAGGCGCTTCAGGAAGTCGTCCTCCGGCTCGCCGAGCGCCTCGGCGGCCTTCAGGGTGTCCTGGAAGACCTCGTAGGTCATCTGCTGGTCGAAGGCGCAGCCGACCGTATGGTAGTAGGGATACCACCGCCATCCGCCGGCGGGCTGCTCGTAGCGCACGCGGTAGTCGAGTTGCTCCGGCGAGGCGGAGGGCTCAATCAGCCAGACATCGCCATGCTGATGCAGGCAGTGCTCCAGGAATACCGCCATTCCACGCAAACTTGGATAGACCTTCCGGAGCACCTCCAGGTCGCGCGTGAAATCGTAGTACTCCCAGAAGAGCTTCGCGGTCAGGCCACCGGTGCCCGGACCGGAGTGCCCCTCGCCGTTGAACCCCTCGATGGAATAGGGCCAGCCGCCCGTGCCGACAATCCACCCGCACTCCGCAAACTCCTCGTCTGGACGAAGCGACCTCAGCGATGCACGCGCATTCTGCCGTGCCAACGGCAGGTAGGCGTAGTGGTAGTCAGCATACGACTCGAAGAGCGGGGCCAGGTTGGTCGTGAAGACCGGCCAGTAGTTCATCTGGACATTGATGTTGTGCCAATACCCTACGGTCCAGGGGCTGACATCATAGACATTCCAGATGCCTTGGAGATTCGAGGGAAGCGTCCCCTTGCGGGACGAGCAGATCAGCAGGTAGCGACCATACTGGAAGTAGAGTTCCTCCAGGTAGCGGGATGGCTGGCCGTTCTTGTGGTTCTCCAGCAGTTCGTCCGTGGCGAGCGCGGCGTCCCAGGTCCCGCCGAGGTCAACCTCCGCCGTATGGAAGAGCGCGTGGTAGTCCGCCAGATGCCGTTCTTTCAGGAGGTTGTATCCCAACTTTACAGCCGCCTCTACCGCCTCCACAACCTTCTCGTGCGGATGCGGATACGGCGCAAGTTTCTTGGCGGGGTCGTTTTCCAGGAAGACGCGTGATTCCAGACGGTAGTTCGTTCCGCAACTGAAGTAGATGACCACCTCGCTGGCATCGTGGAACTCCACGCCCTGCTCCGTGACGACTGCCGTGCCGTCCGTCGTCCACCGGAACTGCCCCTCGTACTGGATTTTGTAGTAGTTCATCTCGCCGGTCAGCCGCACCCTGTCGGCAAGATACTCGACCTTCCCCGTCTTGCCGTGGCCATTTCCGCGCTTATTTCCAAAGTCCTTGCAGAACGGTATTTGTGCAAATAGTCGGCAATTCAGTTTCCCTGGCCAATCGGCGGTCAGGCGGAGTGCGGCGACGCGATCGGGGTAGGAGGTGAACAGCTCTCGGCGGTATCGGACGCCGTCGCCGAGGTATTCCACGCTGACGACTGCGTCATTGAGCGAGAGGTCGCGCTTGTAGCCGGTGACTTCGGCACAAGGGGCGAACTCCACGAAGAACTCGCAGAAGTTGTTCAGGCCCTCCGGCCAGGGATTCGCCAGCGAGTTCTCCGTAATCTGGATGCGCTCGATCGGCACCCCGCCGAAGACCTTCGCACCGAAGTGCCCGTTGCCTAGTGGGAGCGCCCACGACTCCCAGCCGTCCTCCTTGTGGTGATGTGCGTCCACCAGCTCCTGCGTCCCGTCAGGCATCTCGATGACTTCGGGATACGAACGCGGTGCACTCTCCGGCGCAGGCGCAAAGTATTGAAGGATGTATGGCTTCATGGCAAAGGAAATTGGACTGAAAATGTTGAGAGCGACAAATGCAAATAACGTGGCAAATGACCTAAAAAAAAGACTTTTCATTACTGTATTGTTCAGATTCGAGTTTCCGAATGTTGATCATTCTGTCTCGGAACTTTTGGCTTAACATCCCCTAATATAAGACATTGAAACACGAGCAAAGCCTAAATTGTCACAAAAAGGCGTTTCCTAGCCGACCTAGCAGGCCTAGCCGACCTAGCAGGCCTAGCAAATCTAGAGCGGCTAGAGCGGCTAGTGCCTAGTACACCCAAGTCGGAGCAACGGAAGCACTTCTTGGGCATATTGGTCGAAGTTGAAGACAGTGAAACCGGGCAAATTGGAGTGCCGGATGGTGGAGATCTGCTCGATCATCGTCAGCGGGCGGCTTGAATGCTTCCAGAGTGAGAGGCCGAGGCCCGGACAGAGCCGGACGCCGTGCGCCCACTCAAGTTGCCGCCGGATGAATCCTCGGAAGGTCGCCAGAGAGTCGGTGTAGTCCATCGGACACACGAAATCCAGCCAGCCTTCGCGGCACCAAGTCTCCCAGTCTTGTCCGTTATTCTCCCGAACCAGCTTGTAGTTCTTGAACACAGCGGCGGAGATTTCGATAGCGGGATTCATCTTCTTCGCCTCGTCGTGGACGAATTTGACCAGCGCGGAAATCTGGTCGCAACGGAATTGGCGCCACTCCGTCTGAAGAGCTTCCTTCCGGACGTCGGCAGGCCAGTTTTCGACGGGATGGCCGATGCGTTCCTCGAATTTCCGTCGGCAGGTGTCGCAGAAGCAATGCTCATTGCCGGGGTAGCGGATGTAGTCGAAATGCAAGCCCGCGACATCGGGGTAGTTCCGCACCACTTCCAGCATGGCGTCTGAAATCATCTGGAAGTTCTCCGGATTGGATGGGCAGAGCCACTCCGGTTCGGGCTTGCCGGAATAACTGACCTGGGTACGGTGCTCGTCGTTCAACCGTCGTGCGAACTCCTTGTCGCGGAGCCACCCCAAGTTCCAGGCAACCGCCCAGACGTGGCATTTGACTCCATACTTCTTGCAGGCGTCCAGGCATTGCCGCAACTGGTCGCCCCGCATGGCAAGTTCGGAATATGCAGGCAGAACTTCGCTGGGATAGAAGGCAACTCCCGCCCAAAGGAAATTCCCAAGAATGGCATTGAAACCATTCTCGGCTAGTAGCTTGATGGATTCATCCCAGTTTTTGTTGGGCAGCCCGAAGGCGCTGTGGCACCAGAAGGCGCGTTGTTCATCGGCTGGACCTGGCAATGCAAGTCGGCAGAGTGCCTCGACGGCATGCTCCTGCGCCTGTGCGCAGAATTCACGGCATTCAAACCACTTCTGCGAATCAAGGCATTTTTGCGCCTGTGACCGCAGGTCAAAAGCGCGGTCGAGTGCCGCCGCTGCCTCGGCGGACGCATCCGAGGGGAATCTCCGCCGGATGTCGTCCAGTCCATCATAGTCCATCAAGACGCCGATTTCCGCGAAAGTCTCCTCGGCCGATTTCCGCAGGACTTCTGGTGCGAGTTCCGCCAGCATCGCCAGAAAGAATGATTTTGCGTCTTGTCCAACCGATTCCTGCCAGACATGACTAAGATAGATGCCGACAGGTGTTTCCAAAGCGGCAGGCACTCCGGAGTCCGAACCGTCGGAGGTCGCCCAATTGGCGAAAATCCTGCCTTCGCCAATGAGCCTTGCCAGATTGGTGTTCGACGAATCTTGACGGGCCAGCGCAGGCTGATGTGGCAATGCGTCCGAAGTCGCCAGAAAGCCTTTGAAGTTCCCCTCATCGCAATGTTTCCAACCAGTAATCCGAACGCCCAGCAGAGCGGTCATTTCCTCGGGGATTTTGTAGGCGGCAATAAGCTTCCCGCCATTCGCGACGAACTCCGTCAGCAGTCCCGCCAAATTCTCCGGCACCTGCGGATTGTTCGGCAAAATGACAATTCTGACGCCCTTCAGCATTTCAGCGGAGACCTCGGTATCCGCCACGCTCATGCAACCAATCTCCAGCTCATCCATGGTCTGCACGGCCTTTTCCATATAATGCTTATAGCCCGTCGCCCCTGGATTCGCAAGGCCATAGGAGACTGCGGAGACAATCAGCACCTCGCCATGGCGTTGGCACGGCCGAAAATTGGCGATTGCGGATACTGCGCCATCGGGATCCTCGAAACATCCGAAGGAAACCCGCACGCCATCGACCTTTCCCCAACCGCCGGGCTGGTTTTCGGACTCCGCAAGGGACTTGTTCAGAACGACATGGTTCCAGCGTCCAGGATGACAAAGAGAGAATGAACACCGATACCACCCGTCGCCGCTGTGAAAATAGATGAACTGGTTGGACTGGTCTAGGGCATCCGATTCGGAGACATAGAGGTCGAACTCGACTCCATAGGCATTGGTCAGGTCGGCAGAAAACGGAATGTCCCAGCCCAGACGCAAAAGGCCGGGCTGCTGGAATTTCAACGGCAGTTCCAAATACCCTTCGTCAGGATGCCACTTTGCCGACGGCGTCCCGTTCAGTGGACGGATATCCTGTTCACAATCCATAACCATGCCAGGCTGAGAGGGATCCGCGCTGGGCGGAAGGGGAATGACCTGTGCGGCAACGGCCAAGCAAAGCAACAACAGGTAGAAAACTAATTTATTCATACTAAATTATTTAATTTAAAAGAGTTATTTGTTTTATTAATCGCCCGTCGTCCAGCCGAATGCCATCACAGATCAGAAGGGACAGGACAAGCCACGGTTAATATAATAATCAAAATCGACTTTTACTGACCAGCTGGAACAAACCTTTCCTTTCCGAGGCATTTTCCCAATGCCAACGCATAATGTCAGATTTTGGATTTATATTAAGCAATTAACCTAAATACTGCCGTGCGGATATCGCATGGAATTACCTTTATCATCCCCTAAATTGTGGAGTTCCTAATATGTCCAAACCAATCACTTGCATCCAAAGCACACTCGCCGTCGTCCTTCTGCTGACGGCTTTCGCCTCCCCTGCTTTGCACGGCCAGCAGATGCCGGCACCGACGGTCGCCGTGGGCGAAGTTATTACCACCCAGTCCGCGATTTCACGACGTTATACAGGACGGCTGACTTCCCCCGCCAGTGTCGAACTGGTCGCGCGCGTGGCGGGCGAGATGCTTGAACAACAGTTTACCGAAGGCGATTTCGTCAAGAAGGGGCAAGTCCTCTATCGGCTGGACGACGTGCGCTACCGTGCCGCCGTACAGGGTGCGGAGGCCAACATCAAGCGCTGCGAAGCCAGTCTCAAATACACGGAAAGCAACTACAACCGCGTGAAGGGGCTCTTCGAAAAAGATGTCACCACCCAGGACGCGCTGGAGGCCGCCGAGATGAACTACCACGCCGACATCGCAGGGCTTGCCTCTGCCAAGGCCGCGCTCATCACCGCGCAGGACGACCTCAAGAACACGCTGATTGTCGCCCCCATCGACGGCAAGATCGGCCTGACCAACTACACCGTGGGCAACTACCTCACGCCCGCCTCAGGAGTGCTGGCCACCATCGTCCAGCTCAATCCCATCCGACTCAGCTTCTCCGTCGCCAACCGCGACTTCCTCTCCATCTTCGGAACGGAGGAGAATTTCCGCAAGGACGCACGTGTCACCATTACCCTCGCCGATGGTTCACCCTACCCCGTCGAGGGAAACTTCGAGTTCATGAACAATGAGGCCAACCAGTCAACCGACACCACCACTCTCTTTGTGAGCTTTGCCAACAACGACTATTTGCTGCGCCCCGGCTCCACCGTCACCGTGAACGTCGAGCAGAAGTCCACCAAGGACGCCACCGGAATCGAGCCTTCCGCCCTGATGAGCGATGCCCAGAGCACATACGTCTATGTCGTGGACGAAAATCTGGTCGCCCAGCGCCGCGATGTCAAGCTTGGCTCTTCCACCAAAGACCTCCAGATTGTCCTGGAGGGCCTCACTGCCGGCGAAAAAGTGGTCACCCGTGGCACCCACAAAGTCATTCCGGGAATGCCGGTCAAGGTTCTGGAATAGGAAGGTTATAAGTTAGAGGTTAGAGGTTAGAGGTTTAACGGTATGTTCTCCAAAATCTTCATCGACCGTCCGCGACTCGCCTTCGTCATCAGCCTGCTGATGGTTTTGGCGGGCTTGATCAGCCTTCGGCAGCTGCCTGTCGAAGAGTATCCAGAAATCACTCCGCCGACCATCACCGTGTGGACCAATTACCCCGGTGCCTCCGCCGCCGAAGTGGAGGAGACGGTCGCCATGGTCATCGAATCCCAGATCAACGGCGTCGAGGACAAGCTCTATTATTCGTCAAGTTGTTCAAACACCGGCGAATACATGTGCCAGATCACCTTCAAGACCGGCACCAACGACGATATTGCGATGGTGAATGTCCAGAATGCGATCAAACAGGGTGAGAGCAAACTGCCCGCCGAAGTTCGCGCCCTCGGAGTGAATGTCTTCAAACGCTCCAACGACATCCTCTGCGTCTTTGCCTTCACCACCGACGGCGTGACCTTCTCCGAACAGCAGCTCAACAGCTATGTCTCAAGCACCGTTGTGGATACGCTGGTACGAACCGACGGCGTCTCCAGCGTGACCCCCATGGGCGGCGCGGTCTATGCGATGCGCATTTGGATGGACCCCTTGCGGATGCAGGGCCTTGGAGTCTCCGTCGCGGAGATTCAGGCGGCGGTGAACAGCCAGAACGTTCAGGCCGCGGCGGGTTCGGTGGGCAGCGAGGAGTCCAGCCAATATCTGGAATACAAGGTGAATGTGCTGGGACGCCTCAAGACTCCCGAACAGTTCGAGGACATCATCATCCGCACGGATGCGGACGGCAATGTGCTCCACCTGCGGGACGTGGCACATGTCGAGCTGGGCGCCAACACCTACGCGGCATTCGCAGAGATCAACGGCCACCGTTCAACCGCCGTGGCGATCTACCGCAACAACGACGCGAACGCGCTGGCCACTGTGAACCTCGTCAAGAAGACCTTGAATGAGATGAAGACGAAAAAACAGATGCCGGAAGGCGTTGATTTCCAAATGGTCTATGACCCAACGCGCTTCATCGAGGTCTCCATGAAGGAAATCATCGAGACCCTCGTGCTGGCACTGGTCATGGTCATCGTCATCACCTACCTCTTCCTGCAGGACTGGCGTGCGACCATCGTGCCCTCCGTCGCCATCCCCGTCGCTTTGCTGGGCACTTTCCCCTTTATGATGGCCATCGGCGTCACCATCAACGTCCTCTCCATGTTCGGACTGGTGCTGGTCATCGGTTCGCTGGTGGATGACGCAATTGTGGTAGTGGAGAACTGCCAGAGTCTGATGCAGCGCGAGAAGCTCTCCCCACGGGAGGCGGCAATCAAGTCGATGAGGCAGATCACCAGCGCAATCATCGCGACCACGCTGGTCACGGTCGCCTGCTATGCTCCGCTGGCCTTCTACCGCGGTATGGTAGGGCGAATCTACCAGCAGTTCGCGCTGACCATGTGTATCTCGCTGTGCCTCTCCACGGTCGTGGCAATGACTCTTTCGCCCGCGCTGTGTTCGCTGATTCTGCGGCCGCCGCGCGAGAAGCCACTGAAGGTCTTCCTGCCTTTCAATCTGCTGCTGGACGGCACGCGCTCCATTTATGCCTTCTGCGTGAAGCTTTTGATCCGCCAAGGCATCATTACGCTAGTGCTGCTGGCGCTCATCGGTGGAGGAATCTACCTCCTGGGCTCCGGGGCGCCGGAAGCCCTGGAGAAACGCATTCCTGCGCTTCAGAATTTCGCATTGCCGTCGTCCTTCCTCCCGGAAGAGGACAAAGGCGCTCTGCTGTGCAACTTCGAGCTGGCCAGCGGCTCCACCATCACCCGCACGCAGGCCGCGCTCTCCAAATTCGCGGAGAAAGCACACCAGATTCCAGGCATCGACCAGGTCATGGCAATCTCCGGCTTCAGTCTGCTCTCCGGCCAGGCTGAAAGTTGCGGTATGGCCTTCGCCACCCTCAAGGACTGGGAGGAGCGAAAGACTCCCGAACTCCAGATTGGCTACATCAAAAATCAGCTCCAGGCAGTGGCGGACTCCATTCCGGAAATCAAGGGAATGATCTTCCAGCCGCCGGCCATCATGGGTCTGGGCCTCTCCAACAACGTGACCTTCGAACTCTGCTACCAGGGCGAAATCACCTCCACCGAACTTGCCCAGGCCGTCGGCCAGGTTGTCGGTGCCCTCAACGCACGCCCCGAGACCGTCTATGCAATGGCGACCTTCTCCGCCAACAACAGCCAGCTCTTCCTGGACATCGACCGCGAAAAGGCGCAGTCCCTCGGCCTGACGCCCGCCGGCATCTTCTTTGCCCTCCAGAGCCAACTGGCATCCTTCTACATCAACGACTTCAACATCGAGGGCGAGTCCTTCAACGTGAAGATGCAGGCCGCCCGCGACAAACGCATGGTCATCGACGACCTCTACAGCCTTCAGATCCCCAACTCCAGGGGCGAGATGGTTCCGCTGGCCGCCATCGGCTCCATCCGCTTCGACGTCGGCGCACGGCGCATCGAGCGCTTTGACAAGATGACCTCCGCTGAAATCCAAGTACAAGGCATCCCGTCGGTGACCTCCGGCGACGTAATGAAGATCATCGACAACCTGGAACTGCCACCAGGTTTCATGATTGAATACAGCGGAATGTCCTTCCAGGAACGCGAGAACGAAGGGCAGATTGTCGGCCTGATGGCCATCGCCTTCATCTTCGCATATCTCTTCCTGGTCGCCCAATACGAGTCGTGGACCATCCCGGTTCCGGTGATGCTCACCGTCCTCACCGCACTTCTGGGTGCGCTGGTCGGCTTGAAAATCATGCACATGTCGCTCTCCATCTATGCGCAGCTGGGCCTCGTGATGCTCATCGGCCTCACCGCCAAGAACGCGATTCTGATGGTGGAGTTCTCCAAGAGCGAACGCGAGAAAGGCGTGGACATCTACAACGCCGCGCTCAACGGCGCAACCATGCGCTACCGCGCGGTGTTGATGACCGCCTGGTCCTTTGTTTTCGGTGTCTTCCCAATGGTCGTGGCCACCGGCGCCGGCGCGAACAGCCGCCGTGCCATCGGTATCACCACCTTCTCGGGAATGCTCCTTGCGACCATCTTCGGCATCATCATGACGCCCGCGCTCTATGCGGTCTTCCAGCGCATGCGAGAGGCCGTCAAGCGCTTCCTGCGCTTCAAGAACACCATCGGAAGCGGAGTCGCCGACAAGCAGGATTAGCTACTAGCAAGCCTTGCGAAAACCGAACGGACAGTCGTCTTCAACAGGTTTCCAATGTTGTTTCAGCTTGGCTTACCCAATGAAATCGTCATCGCCTACGGTCGAGACGAACAGAAGGTCCTGAAGGACACCGACTGCGCATGGCAAGACCTCCGGGTGGAGCTGAAAGCACAGGCTGACGGATTGGAAATCGCGGTCACGGCAGATGATACGCCTGTTCGTTTTTTGGCGTTGCGATGGTCCTTGCCATTGCCAGAGGATGCGCTTTTCCTTTGCGATGCCTGGGAACGTTCCTATGGCGAATTGCAATGGCGTTCTTTGGCTCCCGCGCGGACGATGCCTTGGTATTTCCTGATGCTGGCGTCGGGCGTTTTGACTGGATTTGGCGTGAAAGTCCGCCCGTCCGCCTTTGCGCAATGGCGGGTCGATCCCAAAGGCGTCAGCCTGTTCTTGGACCTGCGTAACGGTCGCGATGGTGTGCGCCTGGGCGGGCGGCGGCTTGCGGTGGCAACAGTGGTCGCCGAGCAATATCCGCTCGTTGAGCGCTCCGCGCTGTCCGCCGCACATGAGTTCTGTTGCCGGATGTGCGATGACCCGCTGCTGCCCGCCGCTCCAGTCGTAGGTGCCAACAATTGGTACTATGCCTATGGCGATATCTCCCGCGAGTCCGTCCTGGAGGATTGTCGATATTTGAAAAATATGTCCTACGGCATTCCCGTTACGCCATTTATGGTTATTGATGACGGCTGGCAGGCAAAGCATTCCCCCAACTACAACGGCGGTCCCTGGAATTGCGGGAACCAGCGTTTTCCAGATTTTCCGCAGTTGGTCAACGAGATGATTGCCATCGGTGTGAAACCCGGCATCTGGCTACGACCACTGCTGGACTCCTCACCTGACATTCCCAAAGAATGGCGCATGCCGATACGGGATATGGATGGTCGAATCTGCGGACACCGCGAGGCACTGGATCCGTCGCAACCGGAGGTCCTGAAAAAGGTTCAGAACGACCTCCGGCAGTTGGTCTCGTGGGGCTTCCAGCTTATCAAGCACGACTTCACCACCTACGACATCTTCGGCAAATGGGGCTTCCAGATGGGCAGCTGGCTTCTGGATGACGCATCCTCCGGCTTCGCCGACCAGTCGAGGACTGCAGCAGAAATCGTCGGGGCGCTCTATCGCGCAATCCGCGAGGCCATCGGCAACGCGTTCATCCTTGGATGCAATACCATCGGACACCTGGCCGCCGGTCTAATCCATATTTCCCGCATCGGCGACGACACCAGCGGCTACTCCTTCGACCGCACCCGACGGATGGGTATCAATACCCTCGCCTTTCGACTCTGCCAGCACAACGCCTTTTTCGCCGTTGATGCAGACTGTGTAGGGATTCTCGATGACAGTCACACTATCCCCTGGGAATGCAACCGCCAGTGGGCGGAACTTCTTGCCGCCAGCGGAACCGCGTTCTTCACTTCAATCCGCCCAGATGCACTAACCACGACAGAAATGGACAAAATGCGACAATTCTACCGCATGGCAACCAGCCCCACTTCTGCCGAACCATTGGATTGGTTGCAAAACAATCTTCCTTCACACTGGCGCATCAACGGTCAGGAGAGAATTTTCGACTGGTTCCTGGACAGTCTGGAAAAATCTGATCTTCTTACTTAGGAGGAAGTTACCCTCATCGAACTTTTCGCACCGGCGATTTTCGCCCGTCAATCACCCTGCCCTAACCCTCAACCAACCATTCCCATGACCAGAGAAGAAGCCTGGAAATTGCTGACCGAGTTCAACCACGAGTCCTTCCACCTGCACCACGCCGAGGTGGTCGAAGGCCTGATGAAATACTTCGCCGTCCAGGAGGGCTTTGCCGACGAGGCGGAGTTCTGGGGCATTGTTGGACTTCTGCACGACCTGGATTTCGAGCAGTTTCCGCAAGAACATTGTGTCAAGGAGCAGGCCATCATGCGCGAACGCAACGTGGACGAACGGATTGTCCACGCCTGCGCCAGCCACGGCTACGGCATCGTGGACGCAGTCCCCGAACCCACGCACCGAATGGAGAAGATTCTCTTCGCCGTGGACGAACTCTCCGGGCTAATTGGCGCGACCGCGCTGATGCTTCCCTCCAAGGCGGTTGCCGACCTCCAGCTCAAGACACTGCGCAAGAAATACAAGACGCCATCCTTTGCGGCCGGTTGTTCCCGCGAGGTCATCGCCCGGGGAGCCGAGATGCTCGGCTGGACAGTGGACGAACTCCTGGAGAAGACTCTCGATGCCATGAAGAGCCTCGGATCACTGGCAAATGCAAAGTAACTTGTTTATCCCACTATGTTTCTGCTGTTAGACACCGCCAGCCTTCCGGACATCCGGCGGGCACTTGAACTTCTCCCGTTGGCGGGGGTTACCACCTGCCCTACCATCATCACCCACGAAAAACGCTCCTTCTGGGAAGTGCTGTCCGACCTCCGAAGCCTCGTCGGCCACGACCGGATGCTCCACGCGCAGGTCCTCGGACGCACTGCGGGGGAAATCCTGCAGGACGCGATCGCACTTCACAACCACTTCTCCGACAACTTCTTCGTGAAAGTGCCGGTAACCGCCGAGGGACTCAAGGCAATGCGCCTTTTGCAACGCGAGGGCATCCCCTTCACCGCCACCACCATTCATACGCTGACACAGGCGTTTCTCGCCGCCGATTTCGGCGCGGCGTTTCTGGCGCCCTACATCAACCACATCGAGGACGAAGGGGTCGCCGGCGCCGAATTCGTTGCCCAGCTCGCTGATTACCTCGACCGCAACCGACTCCCCGCCAAGATCCTCGCTGCCTCCTTCCGGAACACCCGCCAGATCCAGTCCGTGCTGACGGCGGGCGCGCACCACGTCACCGTGGCACCGGAACTGGCCTGGAAACTCCTCGACAGTCCGATGACCGACCAGGCGGTCGCCAAATTCCGCCATGCCTGGGACGAATGCTATGGATCAGACAAGAACCTCGCCAACCTCGAACAATGACTCCGACGCCACCGTCCG
Source organism: Victivallales bacterium (assembly GCA_017525435.1). Classification (GTDB taxonomy): domain Bacteria; phylum Verrucomicrobiota; class Lentisphaeria; order Oligosphaerales; family Oligosphaeraceae; genus RGIG1601. The sequence goes on along the minus strand of JAFXSU010000088.1, from coordinate 11,087 downwards.
CCGGACGGAGTGCATGGGGCGCCGATTTCTACTTTAAGACCATAAGGATGTAGATTTCGCCCCCCTTTTGCGACTCATTATGTGGTTTCATTCGCAAAAGCAAAGGCGTGCGCTACGCCTTCACCTCCTTCTGCTTCGTGAACCTCTGCAACCGCGAAGGCTTCCCCGCCATGCCCTTGTCGTCAGAAAAGCGGCTTTGCGACACGGTTCCTCCGACCAAATCAACGCCAATCCCTACCGAAATTCCATAATGGCTCTATATTAAGACAAAGACGCGGTCGCCTGACCGCAAACATTTGTTTTTCACCTTGATTTCATTGCAAACGACTTTCTTATGAAGAAGTTGAAAGTTGGCATCATCGGCTGCGGCCGAATCTCCCGTTTCCATGGCATGCCTGCCGCGGCCCAGCCGAATGTCGAGCTGCGAGCGGTCTGCGACTTGATTCCCGAACGAGCCAAGCAGATGGCGAAGCTTTTCGGTGCGCCGAAGACCTACAAGGACTACAAGGAGATGATCCGTAAGGAGAAGTTGGATGTGGTCCACATCTGCCTTCCGCACTACCTCCATGCCCCCGTGGCAATCGATGCCATGCAGATGGGCTGCGACGTGCTTACCGAGAAGCCGATGGCAATCTCAATGGAGCAGGCCGAAGAGATGGTCAAGACCGCCAAGAAGACCAAGCGCAAGCTCGGCGTGATCTTCCAGAACCGCTACAACGCGGGGTCGCAACTGGTCAAGCAGTGCCTGGAGAGTGGACGCCTCGGCGCAATCAAGGCCGCGAAATGCAACGTGACCTGGTATCGTCCCAACGACTACTACACCGAAAGCGACTGGAAGGGCACCTGGGACAAGGAGGGCGGCGGCGCCATCATCGACCAGGCGATTCACACGCTCGACTTGATGTGCTGGTTCCTTGGCTACGGCATCAAGGAGATTGACTGCTCGATGGCGAACCGCGCCCATCAAGGCGTGATTGAGGTCGAGGACTCCGCCGAAGGACTCATCACCTTCAAGAACGGCGTTCACGCCTCCTTCTGGGCAATGAACTACTACTCGCACGACGCGCAGGTGGAAATCGAACTGGCGTGCGAAAACGGCATTGCGACCATCCGGGCCGAGGAAGGCACGGTGAAACTCAACGACGGCCGAGAGTTCTGCGCCAAGCCGAACCCCAACGAAGTCTTCAACTATGGCGGCGGTCCATCCTACTGGGGCGCAAGCCACTTCAAGGAAATCACCGACTTCTACCAGTGCCTGGCCGCCGGAAAGCAGCCACCCATCACCGGCGAAGAGATTCTCTCCACCGCCCACAAGATGGTCATGGCGGTCTATGAATCCGGCCGCAACGGTAAAATGGTGAAATTCTAAACATTCCTCCTGCCTCATGCGCAAGTTCTGGAGCGATATCCGTTATTTATTGGACCGCCGGGACATTTTGCGCTTTTCCTGCCTGCTGGCTTCGCTGGTAGTGAACTCCCTGCTGGAACTGCTGTCTTTGGCGGCAGTTCCAGTCTTCATCGGACTACTGCTCTCCGGCGGTTCCTCTGATGGCTCGCTCACCCAGGAATGGCTCGCGCGATTGGGCAGTCGATGCGGTGTAGAGACGCCTTCCGGTCTGCTTTGGCTAAGCGGGATAGTCGTGCTGGCCGCCAATGGTGCGCGGATGCTCTGGATGCTATTCTGCATCTCGTTGCAAGCCAGAATGCTGAACAACCGCAAAGTCGCCCTCTCCAGCCGACTGCTGGAACAATATCTTCGTGCTCCGGTAGCTTTCCACACCGCCCGCAATTCCAGCGACCTCATCAACCGCGTGGTGGTGGAGTGCGACCATGTCCTCCAGCACGTCGCCGCTCCGCTCCTGGAGTTCCTCCAGAACAGCGTGGTGATCCTCTGCATCTGCGCCCTGCTCTTCTGCACGATTCCGGCCATGACGCTGGTCGCCATCGCCGCGCTTGCGCTCTTCGGCGGTGGCTTCCTTGCTTTCCACCAAAAACGGATGCGCCGCCTCGGCGCACAGGAGCAGGACGGTCGTACCAAGGCGATGAACGCCGCCGCCGAAACGCTGGACGGGCGACTTGAGGCGACCTTTTTGGGCAAACGCCATTTCTTCATTGACCGCTTCCACCGCGCGATGGAACTGGTGACCAATGCGCAGCGCGCCTACGATGTCCAGATTCGAGTAATCTGGCCCTACCTGGAATTCGTTTCCCTAAGCGTAATTCTGCTGGTAACGCTGGCCGCACTCTACCTGCGACACGGCGACTTGACCGCAGTCGCCCCGCAAATCGCCCTGCTGGGTATGGCGCTGGTGCGACTTCGCTCCAACGCCATCAACCTGATGCACTCCTGGACACTTCTGCGCTACCACCGCGTCTCACTCCAGGTGGTCTGCGACGACCTGCGTCAATTCGAGACCATCGCCGCACGCCTTCCGCTGGTTGGGGAGGACGCGCTGCCCCCCTGCCCCTTTGAACACGCCATCGAACTCAAGGACGTGTCGTTCCGGCATCCCGGAGCCACCGAGGACACGCTCAAAGACCTCACGCTCACCATCGCCAAAGGCGAGTCCATTGGCATCGTCGGACCAACTGGCGGTGGCAAAAGCACGCTTCTCCAGATCCTCATGGGAGTGCTCGCACCTGACACCGGAAGCGTCGTGGTTGACGGCGAGACGCTCGCAGGTCCGCTCATCCCTGCCTGGCAGCACCGCATCGGCTATGTTCCGCAGCAACTCTTCCTGATGGACGATACGCTGGAGGCAAACCTCGCCCTCGGCGTTCCGCATGACCAAATCGACCGCAACGCCCTGGATACCGCCGTTTCCTCCGCACAGCTGGACGACGTGGTGAATGCCCTCCCGCAGGGACTCGCCACCCGCCTCGGCGAACAGGGCGCACGGCTTTCCGGCGGCCAGCGCCAGCGCATCGCCATCGCGCGGACGCTATACCGAAATCCGCAAGTGCTCTTCTGCGACGAGGCGACCAGCGCCTTGGACACCGAGACCGAGGCGCGGCTTGCCGCCGCCCTTGCGCACCTCGGCGAACGGCGCACGCTCGTGATGGTCACGCACCGACTTGCCACGGTCCGCCACTGCGACCGAATTTTCGTATTGGACCAAGGGCGTCTGGTCGCAACCGGAACATACGACGAACTTTTGAACTCCTCGGCGGTCTTCCGGGAACTGGCCAAGCAAGATTAATGTGATATGCCTGAGTCGCCATCCATCTTGGCAGTGCGTGATTTGCATAAGTCCTACGGGATGATTCCAGTATTGCACGGGATATCGCTGGAGTTTCATGCGGGCGAAATCGTCGGTCTGATTGGCGAAAACGGTGCCGGCAAGTCCACGTTGGCAAAATGCATCAACGGACTGGAAGAAATCACCTCCGGGGAACTTCTGGTCAACGGCAACTCGCTGAGACACAACAATGTCCATCAGGCACGGCGGCTGGGCATTATCACCATCCCGCAGGAGTTCGATCTGGAAAACGACCTCACGGTAGCGGAAAATATCTTCCTAGGCCGCGAACCCACCACACGGCTGGGGTTGCTGGACCGCAAGGCGATGGAGCGCCAAGCCGCCGAATACCTCGCTCGCCTGAACTGCCAGTTGGCACCCGATGCCATCGTGCGCGACCTCGGTGTCGCCGAAAAGCAGTTCGTAGAAATTGCCAAGGCACTCTCCCAACAGTGTCGGATGATGATTTTGGACGAGCCGACGACCGTTCTCAACCGCGATGAGGTCGAACGCCTCTTCGCCGTGATGCGGACTCTGCGTAATCAGGGCGCCACACTCGTCTTTGTCTCGCATAAGCTCAACGAAGTCCGTGAAATCTGCGACCGGGTGGTGGTTTTGCGGGACGGAAAGCTGGTCGCCGACCGCCCCATCGACCAGTGGACCGAGGCGGAGATGGCACGCCAGATGGTCGGCCGAGAACTCAAGGAACTCTATCCTCCCAAGCATCTTGTGGCAAAAGATGCCGAAGTTCTGCTGGAGGTGCGGAACCTCACCAGCGGGAAGGCGGTACGCGATGTCTCCTTCACTCTGCACAAAGGGGAAATTCTGGGCTTCGCCGGACTTGTCGGAGCCGGCCGAACCGAACTCGCCGAGTGCCTGTATGGCATACGGGGCATTGATAATGGTAGTATCTATTTTAACAACAAAGAGTTACATATATATTCACCACAGGATTCCGTAACTGCGGGCATCTCCTATCTTTCGGAAGACCGTCAAGGGAGCGGCGTGCTTTCCGATTTCACCATTGCCGCCAACATCACGCTGCCCTCCTTGAAAAAATACTGCCATCCATTCCTTTCGTTCCACGAGGAGAACCTTCAGGCTTCAAAATACATCCGCCAATTCAACATCAAGGCGGACTCGCCGGAGCGTCGGCTGGACGAACTGTCCGGCGGCAACCAGCAGAAGGTCGCCATTGCCAAAGGCCTTGACACCGAACCACAACTCTTCATCTTCGACGAACCCACGCGCGGCATCGACATCAGCGCCAAGAGCGAGGTATATCGCTTCATCCACGACTTGCTGGAGCGTGGCATCTCCTGCATTCTCATCTCCTCCGACCTCGAGGAAGTCCTCGGGATGTGCCCGCGTGTCGCGGTGATGCACGAAGGCCGGCTCGCCGGCATCCTGGAAGGCGATGCCCTCACCGAAGAAAATGTGATGCTCCTGGCCACTGGACAGTAAATGAGGAATGAGGAATGAGGAATGAGGAATGAATTGGGCTGTGCAACCGTGCAATTCCCTCTGTGACTGAAACGGTTCTGCAACCGCCCGCTCCGTCGGGCGAGGAATGAAGAATGCATTGGGTTCTGCAACCGCCCGCTCGCACACATTCGGCGACACTTCGCCCATGGAAATAAGAAATAACCATGAATTCCATTGACATCAAACGATTTCGCAAATTTATCAGCGAACATGGCGCATTGGTCGCGCTCGTAGTCCTGCTGGTGGTTTGCGCCCTTTCCAGCGCGGACTTCCGGCGACCGCAGAATCTCCTCAACATCTTGCGGCAGAATGCCTACACGGGAATTATCGCCATCGGGATGACCTTCATCATCATCGGTGGAGGCATCGACCTCTCGGTCGGCAGCCTCTTCGCATTGGCCGGCGGCTTGGGCATTCTGGCGATGAACGCCCTCCCCGCCTCGTCGCCTATCTTGGCATTGGCGGTCGGCATTCTTGTCGCCCTGACGGTCGGGCTGGCGGGAGGTGCGCTCAATGGAGCCCTGGTCACCATCGGCAAACTTCCGCCCTTCATCGCCACGCTGGGCACAATGTCCATCTACCGCTCGCTGATTTTGCATCTAGGCAACGCGGGACTGATTGGCACCTCGAACGAGCCATTCTCTCGGCTGGACGCACATAAGTTCTTGGGACTGAATACAGTCGTCTGGGTGTTTCTGTTCTGCACCGCACTCGGCTCGGTGGTCCTCTACCGAACCCGCTATGGACGGCACCTCTGCGCCGTCGGCGGCAACGAACGCGTCGCGCGCTATGCGGCGATTCGCGTGAACCTCGTGAAATTCATCAGCTATACTGCCTGTGGGCTGCTTTGCGGTATCAGCGCGTTGCTCCAGGGCGCACGGCTTTCCAGCATCTCCTCCAGCTCCGCCGGAGCCGGTTGCGAACTGGACGCCATCGCCATCGCCATCATCGGCGGAACCTCGATGGCCGGAGGCAAAGGCACCATCTGGGGGGCAATGCTCGGCGCGATGATTCTTGGAATCATCTCCAATATATTGGTCATGTGGAGCATTGCGCCGAACCTCCAGGGCCTCATCAAGGGCCTGGTCATCATCGTCGCCGTCCTCATCCAACGCGGAAAGAAATAACGGGTTGACGATGGGTACTGCTGGCGCCTCGCCAGCAGAAAATGCGTCGCGTCGGCGCCCCGCCGACGTTACTTCGCCTTCACCCAATATCCCCGCTTTGCCTCAGGCGTTTCCGCCGGCACAAAGCCCTTTTCGGCATCCCAGCGGAAAAACGGCCTCGCAACTTGTTCCAGCCACGGGGGTATATTGTCCACCGCGCCCGCCAGAGTCCAGCCGAAAACGGTGGGCTGGACGGGCGGGAGCGTTGTTGACGAGGAGACTAGTGGTATCTCTTTCGTCCGTGCCTCGGGGCTGTAGATCCATGCCGCCATGCCACGCTGGAAGGTCGTTTCCTCCGTGGCCATGATATACGAATGGCTGTCCTCTTCATAGACCATCGGCCTGAGTTCCAGGAACTCCTGCATGCGCAGCGGCACGCCCTCCAGCGCGACCAGGTTCCAGCCTGCGGACAATTCCAGCGTCTGGCTGTTCTTGGGCACCACCACGCCAAACATGGTCAACGCACAACCGAATAGCAGAATTGTCAAGAATTGTCGTATCTGGTTCATTGTGGTTTTCTTTACGATTTACCTTCAGGACCTTTCTTTAAGCCTTAAGCTTTCAGCTTTTGGCCTCGAATTTATGCCAGCAGCCCCTTGTTCTTGTCCTCGAAGATCTTCTCGCTAGTGAACTCGTCAAATGCGCCAGCCGCAAGCAGATCAGAGTATTGTGCATCCTCATTGCCGAATTTCAGCGAGATGTTCTCTTTCGTCACGCCAGAGACCTTAACCGAGTTATCGCCATCCGTGTAGGTCAGCATGGATTCATCCCATTTGGACTCGTCGCCTTCCTTGAACCACAGCGTGACCTTGCCTGTAGCAAGTTGTTCCACGGTGTCCTTGCCCCACTTGCCGCCGAAGACGAAAAGGTCGTTTCCCCCGCCGCCGTGCAGCAAGTCGTCGCCCGCGCCGCCGACAATCGTGTCGTTGCCAGAGGCCCCGACGATACGGTCCTTGCCGGCGTCGCCGAAGAGCAGGTTCTCGCCGGAGTTAGCCCAGATCACGTCGTCGCCCAGGCCGCCGTGCACGGCCATGCCGCCGCCGAGGTATTTGAAACGCTGGCTGGTCAGGTCGATTACATCGGCGCCCGCGCCCGCGACAATTTCGTTGATCCTTGCGAGGCGCGCCTGTGCGTCCATACCTTCCGGGAAGAGCGAGTAGATGTCGTCCAGGAAGAGCGCGTCGCCGTTCTCGTCGTCGGTGAGCAAAAGAATCGATGCATCATCCGAGCCGGAGAAGATGTCCGCGATGACATTCTTCCCTTTGAGCGCGACCGTCTGCCCCGTGCCACTCCATTCGCCGACGCCGACATGCTGAGCCTGATAGTCTGAACTCCAGACACCTCGAACATTCCCGAAGAACAGGTCCTTGTTGGTGTCTGCATCGGCAAGACGCTGTTCGGCAGCGACGTTGTTCTTCACCGTGACCGTGCTGGCGAACTGCCATCCGTCGGTTTCCAAAGTCCGTATGCGGTAACGATACTCGCCATTGGGCAGATTGAGCAAATCCACCTGCGCCTTGTTGCAATGCACCTGCAATACACTCTCGAAGTCGTCCTGCGAGAACTCGACGACATATCCTGCCGCATTCTCGATCTCCGTCCAGCGGATAGTCCGCGGAGCTGTCTTCACCTCCAGCACCAGCCTGTCATCGACGATTTGCTTCGTGAAGGTGTTCGCGTCGATTCGGACATCTGCCCCATCCAACAAAGCTGCGCTTGCTTCCGAATCATAGCCCCAAACCACGCAATCGCCTGAAGCATTTCCAAGATTCTCGGCCAAAACATACTGTCCTGCCAGTGTATTGCTGTCCACCAGGAGATTGAATTTGTACCACGCCACATCCTCAGTAATCACTTCAAATCCCGTTTCAAGTCCCCTTTCATCTATCTGAAGCGCAACATCTGTCAGCAACACAGGAATTTCCTGTCGAACAAGTTCCTGTTCCCCTTTTCCGTTATCTTCATCAAGATAAGAAATCACCAGCGGCTCTCCAGGAACCACAACTAAACCATCCACGCCATCCATGTTCAACGTGCCAGAGAAGATTCCCTCCATCTCCAACTCTTGCAATTGAAGCGTCGCCGTCCCGCCTGCTCCACTACTTGTGGAGACTGTAACCGTAATGACATCATTTCCACCGCCCGCACTCTTGCTGGAATCAATGTTCGTAACCAAGATATCCAATGCAGAATCCCCCTTTTGCAGATTTTGGATTGTCGGCGTAATCACAGCGGTTTCCTGCGTGACATTTTTATCAACGGAAAATTTAACAAGATAATCGGTAACACCACTATCATCAAAAAGATACAACTTTTCGTCAATGGTTATGAGATTATTTAATGAAACAGATGTCTGATTCGTGCTTTGTGCTCGGGAAATACTAGTCATGGAATATCTTTCTGAATTCTCAATCTGCTCAAACGGAATTGAGAAATATCGCCACTTGCTATCAGTTGATTCGGTATTGCTAATGCAAAGGTATAGAGATATTTCTGACTTCCCTGAATTATCCAATGATGTAAGGAAGAATTCAGAGTTAAACTTTTCAACTGTCATAAAAAGTTTATCAGTAAAATCATATAATAGATCAGGAAGATTATCACTATCATTACTCCATTCCAATGTGCGAATATCGTGGTTTTTCCCATCCGATGACTTCAAGATACGATTACCGACATCAATGCCAGACCGCATGTATGCATATTCTAATTTCAATACGTTAGGAGACAGTTGCAGCAATTGAAAAGGTTCCCCAAAAATCGTATACCAAAAATAAAGATATTGTTTATCATATTCTTTTCGAAATGCTTCTGTTCTTGAACGGGTCGTCAATTTATTGGAAACGGAAATGTCGAATTCATACTTTCCCGTAAAGAAAGAATCATAATACTCGCTACAAAGAACATTTGTTCTATTAGCCTTCTCATAACGTATCCCCAAGGATAAGGCAAAACGCATATAATCCTCATTGCAATCATCAAATGCCCCAATATATGAGAAATCTGAATTCGCCAATTTTGCCATATTCGTATCTTTTTTGATAAGTTCTGTTTCACTTACCCAAGAATCCGAATGGCAATTGGCAAAATATAAAGATGGATTTTCAATGAACGAATCATCATAAGAACTAACAGCTTTGTATTTAGCATACCATGAATCAGAGTTTGAATCTCCATAAACGTATCCATCGCCCACTAAGGAAATCAAATCTCCATCAATAATGTAATGATGAACCTTTTTGGCCGAAATCATGCTATTTCCATTAATGCCTGGTGAATTGAAAGTAACACAACCTCCGATATCTCCTTTTGCTCCCATATAATTCGTGTTGTGATAATAAACTGCAAAACGCTGTGCCAACGCTCCACCAAGACTATGTCCAGAGAAGTATAGTTCTTGACTATGAATCTCTTCTTTGGCAAGCCATGCCTTAATTTGCAGCGCCCCTGTACCTTGGAACTGTCCTATACCGACACCGTTTCTATTAAAATCATCTTTCCAATCCTCCTCAATACTAAACTTTTCCGTCCCTCGGCATAATACAATAGCCTGTCCAAGCGATTCCCATGATTCATCTGTTCTTTGCAGCCCAATTGCATAGAAGCCAGTGTCATCCGTACCAATTACGGACACCTTAAAAAAGTATTCCTTATCATTACATAAGACCGAGAACTTCTCATCCACTTTATGATCCGAGTAAATCGTTTCTCTTGCCAGTATCTCCAATACCTGATCTGGAATATCCTCTGCTTGGGTCGAAAGTCCAAAACACAGTTCATTTGCCGCGTTGAGATTCAGGGAATAGGATTGGCCGTCAAGCTCTATGCTATCGTAGCCATTGCCATTCCAAACGAATGATCCAGTGACAGTATCATTGACGGTCAAGGTCACATCACTGGTGAAGTTCGCCGCATTGCCGGCCAATTTATATATTCCCTTTTGTTGGTCAGACAACACAGATATGCTGTACGATGCCCCTGCCAGATTGGCCAGGTTGTCCACCATGATTTCCTCTTCGGGAAGACGCTGTGTCAAGTCATAGACAATCTTCGCATCCGTAGCGGTGACCTTGCCATAAGTGGTCATCTTGCCACCAAGCAATAAATCCCCTTCCAACGTTCCGCCGCTGGAAACATTAAGAACCCCGCCGCTGTTCACAGTGGTGCTGTTCGCCGTGCCGCCGCTGGAGACAATCAGCAATCCGCCGCTGTTCACGGTGGTGTGGTTCGCTACGCCGCCGACGGACAAGTATCCGCCGCTGTTCACGGTGGTGTGGTTCGCCACGCCGCCGACGGACAAGTATCCGCCGCTGTTCACGGTGGTGTGGTTCGCCGTGCCACCGTCGCCGGCGACATAGACACTGCCTCCGCTGTTCACGGTGGTGGAGTTCGCCGTGCCGTCGATGGAGATCTCAAGCCATCCGTCGTTCACGGTGGTGCTGTTCGCCGTGCCGCCGCTGGACACGAGCATGAAGCTGTCACCGTTTATGGTGGTGGAGTCCGCCAAGCCACCGCTAGAGACATCGACCCAGCCGCTGTTCACCTTGATGTTGTGTGCCTTCCCGTTTTGGATGACAAATGAAGAACCATTGGATTGACCTGCAATATATGTATTCGGCGCTAAAGTCAGCCCCAAATATGCCCCAGACTGGGCATCGATTCCTGTCGCCATGCCGCCGCCGGACACAAGCATGGAGCCTCCGCTGTTCACGGTGGTGTGGTTCGCCATACCGCCGTCAAAAAAACCACAGCAGAAGATATAGATGCCTCCGCTGTTCACGGTGGTATGGTTCGCCGTGCCGTCGGCGGACAAGAAACCTCCGCTGTTCACGGTAGTGTGGTTCGCCGTGCCACCACCACCGACGGCGACATAGACACTGCCTCCGCTGTTCACGGTGGTGGAGTTGACTGTGCCACAGTAGACATCGACAGAACAGCCGCTGTTCACGGTGGTGGAGTTGACTGTGCCCCAATAGACATCGACAGAACAGCCGCTATTCACAGTAATGGAGTTTACCACGCCGCCGTTCACCTCGACCCAGCCGCTGTTCACGGTAGTGGAATTCGCCGTTCCACCAGAGTCGACATAGATCGATCCGCCACTGTTCACGGTAGTAGAGTTCGCCACGCCGCAGACACAGATCCAGCCTTTATCCACGATGGTGTATTTCGCCGTTCCGCCAATGAAGACATACAT